>DAINRZ010000363.1:0-4456 GCA_036741575.1 Kapaibacterium sp. (SeqCode) | reverse complement strand
ACCGCTTTTCTTGGCCCTATGAGGCCCCTGCTGACAAAAATTGCAATCGACGATTATATAACAAACGATGATACTACGGGGCTGATATACATTATTGCTGCAATATTTGGAATACTGGTGTTCCACGGTCTGGTGCAGTATTTCCATACTTACCTGATGCAGTGGGTAGGCCAGAAAGTACTTTATGATATCAGGGTAAAGCTGTTTTCCCATATCCACACTCTCGGGATGAAATACCACGATTCTAATCCGGTAGGAAGGACTGTAACACGCGTTTCCAATGATATCGAAGCTCTAAATGAACTGTTTTCTTCGGGCCTGGTAATGATTTTCGCAGATATACTGCTTATCGGCTGGATTGTGGGATTCATGTTTTATATCAATTCGGGGCTGGCGTTGCTAACGTTGCTATTCCTACCTGCACTGGCTCTTCTGTCGTTTGTTTTCAGGACAAAAATCAGGACACTCTACAGGGATATACGCAAAATCGTGGCAAGAATCAATTCATACCTAAATGAAATGATTACCGGTATTACTACGGTAAAAATTTTCGCAGTAGAAGACGAGCAAAGCCGCGCCTTCGATGAAATTAACGACGGGCACAGGAAACTGCTAAATAAAACCATATACCAGTATGCGGCATTTTTTGCTTTTATCGAGATAATGAGCAGCCTCTTGATTGGATTGGTGCTGTGGTACACAGCAGGCAACTATCTTAGCGGATTGATGACACTCGGCACTATAATCGCCTTTATTCAGTACGCCGAGATGCTGTTCCGGCCTATCAGGGACCTGACCGAAAAGTATACAACCCTGCAAAGCGCCATGGCTGCTTCCGAAAGGATTTTCCTGTTGCTGGACAGCGACGATACCGAGGAGAAAGATAAAAAAACTATATTGCGCGACTTCAACCGGTCGATTGTATTTGAAAACCTGAGCTTCAGCTACGAGGAAAACAAACCTGTGTTGAAAGGCTTGAATTTCGAGATTAAAAAGGGAGAAACGCTCGCAATAGTCGGCCTTACGGGATCAGGTAAGACTACTATAATCAACCTGCTGGCGCGGTTTTACGATTACAAACACGGCAGCATTAAAATCGACGGCAGGGATATAAGGGATTATGACGAACAGTCCGTCAGGCAGAAAATAGCGCTCGTCATGCAGGATGTATTCCTTTTTTCACGTACCATTGCAGAGAATATTACTCTCGGCAGCGAGCATATAACATACACCGAGGCTGTAAATGCCGCCCGGATGCTTGGCGCATCAGAATTTATCGAGAACCTGCCCGGTGGGTACGATTTCCTGCTTAACGAGCAGGGGAGCGTACTTTCAGCAGGCCAAAGGCAGATATTATCTTTTTGCAGGGCTTTTGCCCATAATCCCGAAATCCTGATTTTGGACGAAGCGACATCGAATATCGACTCGGCAACAGAGAGCATTATAGAAGCTGCTACCGAAAAGCTGCTGGCCGGCAGGACATCTATAGTTATTGCACACAGGCTTTCAACTATCAGGAATGCCGACAGGATTATGGTTCTGCACAAGGGCGAAATAAAGGAAACCGGGACGCACAAGAGCCTGATAGAAGATGGCGGTCTTTACTCCAGGCTATATAAACTACAATATCAAGGTAAGTGAAGCATTCGGGGAATCGCTTTAAGACCATTTCCAAATCGACGTAAAAATTTCATATATCATGAACCTTGAGAGTTCAAGGCACAGTTTCATTATTGTAGATTACAATATGCTGTATACTCAGAAACCCTGGAAGCACAACCGGAACAACGAGGCAAAGAAAATCATATACGACTAACAATTGGTATTGTTTCCGTATTTGGTGTTTATGATAAATTTCTCATATATTCCTGAGACGCGCTCAGGGCGTCTTAGCATGAAATTAACTGATATTACGTTCATACATCGAAAACTCTGCTTGCCCCGCTATTCATAGCGAAAATTAACTCTATGGAACTACAATTTCAGATAACAGATATTCAATTACTTTTGGTTTAATCAATTATAAGTATCGAATAATACCTCAATAACGGTTATGAGTTCAACAGACTGCAGTATATAGCTAACTACGTTTATAAGTCAATGGATAAATAAATACTATATTTTACTTTTCGGTAAATACAACGAGGCCTTCGCCGCCGTCCACGCCGATAACCTGGCCGGTAATCCATGCCGAGCGGTCGTCCTGCAGCAGGGCAACCATTTTGGCGACGTCTTCGGGCTCGGTGTTGCGCCGCTGGGGGTTGAGGTTGCGCGCCAGTATCAGGTTTTCCTCGAATCCGGGAATTACCTTGGCGGCAGGCGTCGGGGTAAAGCCGGCCATTATTGAATTAGCAGTGATTTTGTATTTACCAAGCTCGATGGCTATATACCTGATATAAGCTTCGAGCGAGGATTTGGCTGCGGCGACAGCGCCGTAATGGTTCATCACTTTCTGCGAGCCGTTGCTCGTCATGGCATAAATCCTGCTGTGTTCCTTCAGCAGCCCGGCATGGTAAAGGTCCTGCACCCAATAAACCAGGCTGTTGGCCATAACATTTATCGTCATTTCGATTTTCTTTTTAGTAAGGCTTTCCTCGGGCGTTTTACCCACTAATGCGCCCAGCGCCCCAAAAGCCAGGGAGTGGAATAATACCTTCAGGTGGGCGTTTGCATCCTGTGCAAAGTCTTTCTGTATATCTTTTATTATTTCGGCCCGCCTGTCATCGTCGGCGGCATTAACGTTGAAGAATTTTACTTTTGTGCCGAAGCTCTTTATTTCTTCTATAACCTCGTTTACTTTAGGCATATTAGCCGCCCTGTCCAGGTGGACGCCGTAAATATTATAACCGATTTTTGCCAGTTCGATTGCAGTCGACCTGCCAAAACCACTCGAGGCGCCCAGGATCAAAGCGTATAAATTTTTTTCTGCCATTATTCATTCCATTATTGTTTAAAAATCGTAAAATTTAATTTCAACAAAATTAATAATTTGTTTTACTTTATTAATAATTTAATTTACCTGAAATATTATCTTCCACCCCGAAAGCGCTCAACCTGTCCAGAATCCGCTTCTTTTCGGCATCGGAATAATTCATCCAATTGGCAATTTCTTCGATTGTCCTGCCGCATGCAGTGCAAATGCCGCCCGACAGCTTGCATTCGTTCCTGCATGGGGTCAATGCTTTTTCGTGATCTTTCACGCCAGCTTCCTTTTTAGTTCTTCAATGTCGTTAGCAGGCTTCGAGCAGGTGAAATCGCTACAAACGTAGGCTGTTGCCTTTCCTTCCTTTTGCGCCATTCCTTCGGTAAAAGGGGCAATTCGTGTTAGCGCTGCAGCATTATCCGGAGTTTTCAGGAGAATTACCACGTTCGGCTTTTTTGCTGCTTTAACCAAATCAATCATAACGTGAGTATCTGCCGAATCCTTTTCCCCGCAGATAACAGCTTCGATAGAGGGATACAGCATCATTGCCAGTGCATCGAGGAAGGCGGTAAATCCCTGAGGGTATTGCGAAACGGCTCCCCCGGACAGCTTTGCCGATTTTTCGGCCAGGATTCTGTATTTGCTGTCGCCAGTGACTTTATACAAATATAACAGGTTTCTCAGAGCTATTGAATTACCCGAGGGAATAGCTCCGTCATATAGCTCCTTCGGTGCCGAAATAAGCTTTTCGCCGCTGCGGGGCGCCAGGAAAAAGCCACCGTTCTCACTGTCGGCAAATTCCCCGGTCATTTTATTAGTCAGCATTATGGCGTCTTCGAGGTATTCATGATTTAATTCAGTATTATATAACTCTATTAATCCCCTGATGATGAATGCGTAATCATCGAGCGTGGAAACGTCAAGTGTTTCCCCGTTCCTGTAACGGTGGTAAATCCTGCCTTCATTATCTGTCATTTTCTCTTTTATAAACTTGTATGCTTTTTCTGCAGCATGGGCATAGTCTTTCCTGCCAAAAACACCTGCAGCGCAGGCAAGAGCCGCAATCATAAGGCCGTTCCAGTCGGCCAGGATTTTATCGTCCCTAAGTGGGTGGATTCTTTTCTCGCGCTCGTGGAACATAATTTGCCTTGCCGATTCTACTTTAACTGCGAATTCCTCGGGGCTAAGCCCGGTCCTGCCTGCAATTACGTCCGGGGGCTCTGCATAGTGGGGAATATTGCTTCCGGCAAGGCTGTGGCCGGCTTCGTCGCGGAAATTGCCTCCCTGCCTGATAGACCATACCTGGGAGATGAATTCCGAATCGAGGTCCGGAAGGCCAAGGTCGTCTTTCATCCAAAGGTAAAACTTGCCTTCTATGCCTTCGCTGTCGGCATCTTCGGCAGAATAAAAAGCACCTTCGGGAGAAGTGAGGTCCCTTAGCACATATTCTATCACTTCGGCGGCAGTCCTGCGGAAAAGTTCGTTTCCGCCTGTGCTGTAAGCATCCGAATAAGCTATAACGAGCAGAGCCTG
>DAINRZ010000362.1:0-4469 GCA_036741575.1 Kapaibacterium sp. (SeqCode) | reverse complement strand
ATCCCGAACTCTCCCAGACTGATGGCGTACCCGACGGCAGATGGATTTTCATTAACGGCAATAATACTCCCAGGGTGGCAAGGATTGACCTGAAGACATTTGAAACTGCCGAAATTCTCGAAATTCCTAACAGCGCCGGCAACCATAGTTCGCCTTTCACTACAGAAAATACTGAGTATATCGTAGCCGGTACAAGGTTTAGCGTGCCCATTCCTCAGGAAGATATTTCCATTGCCGAGTACAAGGACAAATTCAAAGGGGCTATTTCATTTATAAAAATTGATCCTAAAACAGGCGCAATGAACCTGGAATTCCAGATTCTGCTGCCCGGTTATGATTATGACCTTGCACACTCCGGCAAGGGAAAATCACATGGCTGGACATTTTTCTCGTGCTACAATGCCGAAAAAAGCAATACTCTGAAGGAAGTGAATGCTTCGCAGTTCGATAAAGACTTTATTGCTGCCATAAACTGGAAAAAAGCAGAGGAGTATATAAAAGAAGGAAAATTCAGGGAGATGCCGGCCAGGTATATGCACAATTACTGGAAAGAAGATGCGCAGTCCGCTTTTACCGATACTATGACAAAAGTCAGGGTATTGATACCTTCGGAAGCTCCCGGAATTGTCTATTACCTGCCCACCCCGAAATCGCCTCACGGTGTGGATGTCGATCCGACGGGTGAGTATATTATCGGCGGGGGCAAGCTGTCTGCCGATTTATCCGTTCATTCGTTCGATAAAATGATGAAAGCAATTCAAAATAAACAGATCGATAAAGAGATAGAGGGTATTCCTGTACTGAAGTACGATGCAGTGCTTGCGGGAATTGTCAAAAGCGGCGGCCTGGGGCCTCTGCATACCGAATTCGACGATAAAGGCTATGCCTATACATCATTTTTTATATCCTCGGAGAGAGTGAAATGGAAACTCGGAACCTGGGAAGTAGCCGACCGTGTGCCGACATACTATTCAATTGGCCATTTAATGATACCCGGTGGCGACAGCAAGAAACCCTGGGGCAAATACGTCGTTGCCCTGAATAAGATTACAAAGGACAGGTATTTGCCCACAGGCCCCGAACTGACTCAATCAGCCCAATTGTATGATATTTCCGGCGAAAAAATGAAACTACTCTCGGATTTCCCGACTATTGGCGAACCGCATTATGCTCAGGCGATACCGGCCGAGAAAATCCAGCCTAATTCGCTGAAATTTTATAAGCTTAGCGAGAACAAGCATCCCCATGCAACACTTAAAGAAAATCTAACTAAGGTTGTTAGGGAAGGTAATATCGTCAGGGTTTACATGACTACCATACGCAGCCATTTCGGGCCAGACAACATTGAAGGTGTCAGGATTGGCGATAAGGTGTATTTCCATGTCACCAACCTGGAGCAGGACTGGGATGTGCCGCACGGTTTCAGTGTTATGGGTGCCAATAATGCCGAGCTTCTGATAATGCCCGGACAGACGGAAACGCTGCTATGGGAGCCGGGGCAGCAGGGTGTATTTCCGTATTATTGTACCGATTTTTGCTCGGCGCTGCACCAGGAGATGCAGGGTTATATAAGGGTGTCGCAGGCTAATTCCACAACACCGCTGAAGTGGGCAACGGGGAATAAAAATTAACAAAAAACTGGGGGCTGCTGCGTATTACTATTTCATTAAACCCCATCCAAGAATAGTTAAAGCACAGTGATCACGCGGCAGCCCAAAGTTTTTTAGGAATAATTCAAATGAAAAAATTTAGTAAAATATCGTTTATGGTTTTTCTGGCGGCAGTAATTCTGCTGATTGGCGTTAAATTCATGCCTGTATGGAGAATAACTCTGACGGCGCCACAATACCCAGGCGGTATTAATATGTATATTTCGATTGATAAAATCACAGGAGACGATGAGTCAACCCTGCAAAATATCAACATTCTGAACCATTACGTGGGAATGAAATTTATCGAACCGGATTCCATACCCGAACTAAAGCTCTTTCCTTATATAATTTACGGATTGATGTTTATTGGCTTAGTGTTTTTAGCCCTCAGACGCAGGATTTTTAAATTGATTTGGGTGATGCTTATTGTTTTGCTCGGCCTGTTAGGCATGTACGATTTTTATATGTGGGAATACGATTACGGCCACAATCTTTCGCCGGACGCACCGATAAAAATCGAAGGTATGGCTTACCAGCCGCCTCTGCTAGGCGAGAAAATGCTCTTGAATTTCAAAGCGGAGTCGTATCCGTATTACGGCAGCCTATTCCTAGGCTCTGCTGTTTTATTAGGATTTGTATCATATTTATTGCAAAGAAGGCATGAAAAAAAGTATAATGTCAGCATTAGCGCTGGCAGCGATAATAATGGCATCGTGCGCGGTTGAAGAAGTGAAAATCGATTACGGCAACGACGACTGTGCATTCTGCAAAATGAAAATCGTCGATAAAAAGTTTTCGGCAGAAATTGTGAACGAGCATGGCAAAGCATTTAAATTCGATGCAATAGAATGCCTGCTGAGGTATATAAAACTGGATATGATAGAAAAGAACAGCATCGGGCTAATGCTGGTGGCAGTGTTTACCGAAGAAGATAAACTCGTGGATGCAAAAAAAGCTTCTTATGTAATCAGCGAGGATATTCCCAGCCCCATGGGAGCTTTTCTGTCTGCATACCAGACACCCGAAGACGCCCGCAATGCACTTAATGGCAAAGACGGGGAGGTTATGGATTGGAAGGGACTGCTCGGCAGATTCCGTTTAGAGTTATGAAAAAGTATATAATATACAGCTTTATTTATCTGTTTTTTACCTCTGTTGCTTATTCGAAAACAATCGTAGTATCCGAAAAAGGCAGCATAAAATCAGTAAAAACAGCCCTCAAAATAGCCGGTTCCGGAGATACGATCCTCGTTGCAAAAGGGATATACCGGGAATCGGGAATAGTAATCGATAAGCGGATTATTTTGAAAGGCCGGCCGGGAGCCTGCCTGGTATCATCGGCAAAAGAAGATATGATAACTGTGAAAACCGATTCGGTTTTTATTACAGGCCTGATAATCCAAAATGTGCCGGTTAGTTATACCACCGAATATGCAGCTATCAAGTTGGCCAATACACGTGGTTGCATTATTACCGGCAATATGCTCTTTAATAATTTCTTTGGCATTTACCTCAGCAGGTCATCGCTGTGCAGAGTGAGCAAAAATATAATAATCGGCACAAATACCGAAGAAGCTTCATCGGGCAATGCCATTCACCTTTGGGACAGCGATTACAATATTATTGAGTATAATATTCTCTCGGGGCATAGGGATGGCATTTACCTTGAATTTGTCAATAATTGTATTATCGAGTATAATTATTCCCAAAGTAATATAAGGTATGGCCTGCATTTCATGTATTCGGACACCAATTTTTATTATAAAAACATATTCAACAGAAACGGCGCCGGTGTTGCGGTTATGTATTCGAGATATATAATTATGGCTGCAAATATATTTGTCAATAATCAGAGTGTTAATTCATACGGGCTATTGCTAAAGGAAATTTTCGACAGTGAACTGTTTGGAAATACCATAAGGAATAATACTTACGGAATTTTTGCTGAAGGCATTACAAGGATTAAAATCGAAGGCAACGATATCGAAAGCAACGGCTGGGCTATGAAAATATTAGGTTCCTGCACTGATAACATTATCCGCAGGAACAATTTCGAGGGGAATTCTTTCGACATTACGACTAATGCCTCGGCCAGCGCCAATGTTTTTGTGGAGAATTACTGGGACAGGTACACCGGATACGACCTGGACGGCGACAATATAGGCGACATACCTTACAGGCCTGTTAAACTGTTTTCGTTTATCACGGCAAAAGCACAGGAATCGCTGGTTCTGATAAACAGCGTATTTGTCGATTTGCTGAATTTTGGCGAAAGCATATCTCCGGTATTAACCCCGAAAACGTTATCGGACCCAAAACCAATGATGAACAGGATATTATGATAGAAATCGACAGCCTTGCAAAATCATATAAAAAGCGGCCTGCATTGAATAATGTGTCCCTTAACATCGATAAACCAGGGATTTACTCTGTGCTGGGGCCAAACGGCTCGGGGAAGACCACACTAATCAAGACTATTCTTGGTATTGTTCACAAGGATTCCGGCAGTGTAAAGATTAACGGTACGGATACTAAACCTGGTATCCAATACCTTCGCAATGTAACTTACCAGCCCCAGGCTGCCCGTTTCCCCGAAAACCTGGCAATGGGGCAGGTGATTTCCATGATTGAAGATATAAGGGGCGAAAAGGGTAATTATGAAGAAATTATGGAACTTTTCGGGTTGAATAATCATAGGAAGAAGAGCATTAAAAGCCTCTCCGGCGGCTCCCGCCAAAAGTTCAATATTTTGCTGGCTATTATGTTCGACAGCCCTGTTATAATATTTGACGAACCGACGACAGGGCTCGACCCATT
>DAINRZ010000361.1:0-4470 GCA_036741575.1 Kapaibacterium sp. (SeqCode) | reverse complement strand
CATATAGAGGTTTGTGCTTGGCAAAAACATCTTGCTCGATAGTCTGCGGCTGCACTTCCATTCGCCTGAAATCCACACGCCACAAATCGGCAAGCAGCAATGTCAGAACTATTAAAAACAATACGAGCCGGTTCAATTTGCCCTTGGTATAGAAATATGCAGCGCCAATAGTTATTATTAGAATTATAGCGCCGATGAACCAGTCGGAAGTAACACCCGACCACAGGAAGCCCGACAGTTCAGGTGGAATATTGGCTGCCGTTGTGCCATGTTTGGCGGCTACTGCTTCGCTGTAGCTTTGCTTGAAAATTGCAGAGAATATAAGCCCAACGCCCAGAAAACCGGCTGACGCATACAAAGTATATAACAATGCCTTTGGATTGAAGTTTTTCAGCCGCTTTCTGATGTTGATTACCGACGTAAGGCCATACCCCGCCAGCACAGGCACAGAGAAATGCATCATGGCAAGCGCCATGCTGGGCGCCCTGAATTTATTGAAGCTGGGGAAATTATAATAGAATAAATTGTAAAGGAATTCCATGTTTTTGCCGAACGACAGAAACAGCGAGAAAACTGCTATCGCTGCCATGGCCTGCACAAAAGCATCCTTACGGTAATAAACAAAGCCGAGGATAGCCAAAACCAAAACTGCAATGCCCATATACGGAGGCGAGTCTTCCGATTCCTTTTGGCCCCAGTATGTCGGCTGCATCTGCCCGTTGTATTTTTGAGTGCCGTGGCCAAAATACCCCGGCACGAAAAATGTCATGGTTTCGCCGGGGCTGAATGACCACATAGTGGCATATTCATAGTCATTGCCGCCTTCGGCATCCTGATGGTTGCCCTGGTTCAATATTGGCCCCGAACCGCGTGTGGAGTAGGGAGTGTATTCTAGTGTGCTAAGGTAGCGGTCCGAAGACATAACAAAGGCAATTCCCCCGGCCATGGCAAGGAAAACGCCGACAATCACCACTTTTTGCCATCCGGATTTCGTTACCAGCCTGTTTATAAATTCAAATACAAGATAGATAGCAAAAACCAGGATTCCGTAGAATATCATCTGCAAATGCCCTGCTTCCATCATAATATGAACGGCAAGTATCATTAGCGACAGATATAACAATGAGAACTTCTCCCTGAGTTTTTCCATAAAGAATATAATAAACGGGAACATGGCAAAAACAATCGGTTTTGTGTTGTGGCCTATCATCACCCAGGTTATAACATATGTTGAGAATATCCCGCCTACAGCCACAAAAAAGGCAATATACCGCTCGTGCTTTTTGGAGCGCATCAGTATATAGAGGCCAATTCCATACAAGATATAGTAGCAAACCATTCTGGCTACGTCGCTCGAGAACACTTTGCCGATAAATCCTATTATCCCAAAAAATATTTCGGCGGTGAAATCCCACGAGCGTGCACCTCCGGCAAGCAAAGCGGCAAAGCTCGGCATGCCGCCGAAAATATAGGGCATCCACTGGGTATTCTCTCCATTCTTGCCCGATTCTTCCACATAAGTTGCAAAACTGCCCGAAGCCACATTATCCACAGAACTAAACCCGCCGCTAAATATTGCTTTCGAAAAGAAAATGAATACAAGCAGAGCTATCGCTAAAATATAAACCAGGTCCTGGTATTTTTCGGGAATTAATGCCTTGGGCTCCGGCTCGGGAGCTACTGCCCCAGCCCTTGGGGCAGCCACAGGTTTTTTCTGAATTTTTGCCATAATTAAAACCGTTTATTATATAAAATTTTTTAGATTTCAGTATTCAAAAACAACAAAGTTATAAATTATTAAGTATTGAATAAATAAAAAAATTGAATTGAAATAAAAGTAAGTATTTGTATTTTTCTTTATACCAAATAAATTGTGCAATTAGAATGGCAGAGGCAATTAATAATCAATCATCCAAGCCCAAAAACCGTTGCTGGTCCTCCCTACTGTAATTAAAAATATTTCACAATTAATGCAGTATTTGAACCAACCATTGAATCTCTATTCATTAATGAATATTGGCTTCCAGTATTCACCCGGATTTTCCAATCTAATCCCATAAGAGATTTTTTCCACTTCCTGCAAGAAAAGTTCGCTATCTTCAGGTTTCATTAGCGAGGGCGCACATGAGTTAAGCTTCACCGGATAGATTTTTAGCGATAACAAAGAATCGGAGCCAAATTCGGCAATCAGAGCAATAGCTTGGTTTTGCAAAGGCTTGCTCTGGTCGAATATAAAATTGCCCAGGCTATAGAAAACAGGCTTACCCCCAATAAACTGAATAGACTGCACAACATGCGGGTGGTGGCCCACAATTAAATCGGCCCCGGCTTCTATCAGGGTTTCTGCATCGGAGGCTTGCCCGCTGTGCGGGAATTGCCTGTACTCTACACCCCAGTGCAAAACGACGATAACGGATACCCCCGGATTTAATTCTTTAAATTCCATGATGCTCTCTGCCAGTTCGGAAGCTCCCGCCTGGCACATCGACGGCCTCGATGGCAGGTACATCCAGTTCTCGAGAGGCAGGAAGACCGAGGAAAAAATTGCGCACCGAATACCATTCTTCTCAATAATAACCGGCTTGCACGACTCTTCATGGTTTGCGCCATAGCCCACGGGTATCATACCCGCCCCGGCAATATTAACTGCGGTTTCCGTCAGCGCCTCTCTCCCCTGGTCGTATGAATGATTATTTGCCATAACGCAGTGGGTCACTCCGGCTTTTTCGAGGTTATAAAGCCATTCAGGCTCTGCCCTGAAAATATATTTCTTGTTCAAAGGTGTGTTTTCGGTTAGGGCCGGGCATTCAAGATTTATGACCGTATAGTCAGCTTTTGCAAAAATTGGCGCTGCCCCCGATAATATTGAATCGATGCCGCTTTTTTCGATATGCTTTCTCACCCCCCTGTCCAGCAGCACATCGCCTGTAAAGCAAATTTTCAGCGACTGTGACTGGCAGGCTGCCATCAGCAATAAAAATAAAGCAGGACGCATCATTTGCTTCAGGTTATTTTCCACTGCTGCTAACCGCTTAACGGGAAAGCTGCCTTGCGGCGTGGGCTTTAAGCTATGCCGCATCTTTCGAAAATATAATCGACATTTTTAAATATCTCTTCGTAAGAGAACAGCCTATCAAGTTCTTCCCTGCCGATATACTTAATTAATTCTTCGTTTTCGAGGCATGACTGCATAAAAGGCACTTTTGTTTCCCAGGTCCTCATTGCCGATTTCTGCACCATTTCGTAGGCTTCCTGCCTTTTCAGGCCTTTGCGTGCCAGCGCCAGCAGCACTTTTTGCGAATAAATCAGGCCATGGGTTAGCTCCAGGTTTTTCATCATATTTTCGGGATATACCATCAGCTTATCCACAAGGTTTATAGTCCTGTTCAGTATATAGTCGCACGAAATCGTGGAATCGGGGAATATCACGCGTTCAACGCTGCTGTGCGAGATGTCGCGCTCGTGCCAAAGCGTATTGTTTTCAATTGCAGCCAGGCAGTTGGAACGCAGCAGCCGGGCCTGGCCGCAGATATTCTCCGCCGAGATGGGATTGCGCTTGTGGGGCATAGCCGAACTGCCCTTCTGCCCTTTCGAGAAAAATTCTTCTGCTTCGAGCACTTCGGTCCTCTGCAGGTGGCGCAGTTCCGTTGCAATTTTCTCGAGCAGGCTGCCGATAAGGGCTATCGTGGTAAGGTAGAATGCGTGAGCGTCGCGCTGTATTACCTGGGTGGAAACAGGCGCCGGCTTCAGCCCGAGTTTCCCGCAGACGTATTCCTCTACCTTGGGCGAAAGGTGCTCGAATGTGCCGACGGCGCCGCTAATCATCCCCTGGCCGATTTCATCGATAGCCGCTTTCATCCTGCTGATATTTCTTTTACATTCTTCGTGCCACAAAGCCATCTTGAGGCCGAAAGTTGTAGGCTCGGCATGGATGCCGTGGCTTCTGCCGATACACACTGTATGCCTGAACTCCAGGGCGCGGCGTTTTAGCACGGCGGCAAGTTTCTCCAGGCCCTGAAGGATTATTTCGCCTGCCTGTTTGCTTTGGACTGCCAGGCAGGTATCGAGCACATCGCTCGACGTCATGCCCAAATGAATATACCGGGAAGGTTCGCCCACAAATTCTTCGACGTTTGTCAGGAAGGCGATGACGTCGTGCTTTGTCGTCTCCTCGATTTCGAGAATGCGGGCAACGTCAATGTCTGCCTTTTCCTTAATAATACTGACTGCATCGGGGGGGATTTCTCCCAGTGCGGCCTGTGCCTCGCAGGCAAAGATTTCGATATCCAGCCATATCCTGTATTTATTCTCGTCTTCCCATATTTTTCCCATTGCTTCGCGGGTGTACCTGGGTATCATGTTTCAGCCTCATTTGTCATATTGCACAAAAAACAAAAATATGAATTATGAGTCAGCAAATGAAAAGAAATTTCGCCAGCCGGCGGGATTGCTGCCTAATAACAGCTTTGG
>DAINRZ010000360.1:0-4471 GCA_036741575.1 Kapaibacterium sp. (SeqCode) | reverse complement strand
CTCTTATGGCGGCCTGAAGATTCTTGGTAAAGTAGATTTCAATGATTTTAACACAGATGAATATAACAATTATAAGGATATTAGCGAAGATGACCTGATTTCGGCACTGGATGAATTACAGAAATCAAAATGGAATAAATTTATTGGATTAAAGTGGTTTGTAACTGATTACCTAGCCAAAATGAACTACAATATCAGCACTACATACACTTTGCTCAACATACTGATTGATAAAGGAATCATTAACAAATACGAAGTTACGACACCTAATGGTTATACTATACTGGCTATAAAGGTCATTGAGTTATAAGCAAGTTAAATAGTGAATACCAGTTACTACTCTTTCAGCCGCCGAAAATATCTTTGAGCGCTTTTTCTCTGAACTCGAATATTTTCCTTAACTGCCTTTTCACGGCAAAAGAGTTTATCAGCCCGCCAAGCAATGGGACAGGCAGTGCATAGTGTACGATATCTTCTGCCTCGATACCGCCCTGCACCTCGGTAAGTATATGCTGATGGTGCCAGAACCTATATGGCCCAAACCGCTGCTCATCTACAAAAAAGCCCGGCTCATCCATATGGGTTATTTCAGTCACCCATTTGACGGGGATACCCAGCAGCGGCTTGACTTTGTAAATAATTATCATCCCGGCATAAACCCTCCTCGGTACCTTGTTCACTATCCTGAACGCCATTGACGGCGGAGTTATCTTTGCAAGGTTCCACGGATCGGAGAAAAAATCCCACCCTACCCTCAGAGAAATTGGTAATTTTATTGAATAGTGTAGCCTGTAGATTTTCATATTATTATTTTAAAAATTAATAATTCACTTGTACCGATGCAATAAAAATACCTGAAAAATTTCATATTCCAAAAAATTATAACAAGAATGGAAAAATATTTGAAAACCCTGAATACATTTGCCAAAATATTAGAATACTTCCGCAGCGATAAAACCGTTGCGCAAATCGTTTCGCTGCTCCAGTCAAAAGGTAGCGCATCGATTAAGCATATAAACGGCTCGCTCAATTCTATTTATATGGCTGCCGTTGCCGGTTCAGCAGGCAAAAGGATGCTGCTAATCACTCCTACAAAAGAGGAAGCCGAAGACTGGCAGCACGATTTCGAGCTTCTTTTGGGCAGGGAGCATGTGTGTATGCTTGCCGGGCCTGCGCGAGGGCTGCATTCCCAGGCTGACAACAGCGACGATGCAGTTGCCTCGATGATGGACGGCCTTGCCAGCCTGCGCTCCGGCAAGGCTACAATAGCTGTAGCCACACCGGATGTATTATCTGTTAGCGTGCCCGACACAGAATTCATCGAGAAGTATTCCATGAAAATTGAAACCGGGCAGCAGTTAGAATACGACGGCCTTATAAGAAACCTGGCCCTGCAGGGCTTCAACAGGACGGAATTTGTAACCAACCAGGGCGAAATAGCTGTTCGCGGCGGCATTGTGGACATTTACCCCATCGGCTGGGATAATCCCTTAAGATTTGAGTTTTGGGGCAACGAAGTTGAATCCATACGCGAATTCGACCCGCTCTCGCAGCGCAGTGTCAAGCCTCACGAATCGGTCGAGTTTATTGCAAATGTTTTCAACTCTACCCAAACCGACAACCTGGTACCCATTTATAATTACCTCTCCAAAGATGATATACTCGTTATCGAAACTCCCGAGCAAATAGAATCTAAGTATCAGGACATTGTATATCCCGAGGGATTTAAAAAAATAGTTATTAACAAACTTGGCGAAAGCGATATATTCAAAAAGACTGAACCCCAGCCATCATTCAACTCTTCAATTGAAAAACTGGGCATTAAGCTGAGGGAACTGAAAGCGCTGGAATATAAAATCGTAATATCCGCCGAAGGCGCAATCCATCTGGAGCGACTGCAGGAACTTGTTGAAAATTCACTTACAAGTAATCCCGATGAGCTTGAATCGGAAATGGTTTTGGCGCCGCCTGCCGAGACTTTCAATTCCATTACCTGGCTCGACAGTTCATTTGCCAGGGGCTTTATCATGCACGAGCCCGGGTATGCCTGCTTCACCGAACACCAGGTGTTCGGCAGGCTCAGGCTGCGCGATACATATATGCGCAAAACAGGCGGCCGCCGCGGCAAAGGGTTTTCTCTCAGGGAAATAAAACAATTGCAAATCGGCGATTATGTGGTGCACGAAGACAAAGGCATTGCCCGCTTTCAGGGTTTCGAAAAAGTAACAATGGGCGGCGCCGTTCAGGACTGCGCCAGGCTGCAATACTCCGGGGGCGATGTACTGTATGTCCACCTGAATTATATTCATAAAATCCAGAAATATACTGCCGAAGAAGGTGTAGTGCCTGCCCTCAGCAGGCTCGGCACTCAGGAATGGCAGCGCAAAAAAGCCAAAACCAAGGGCAAGCTGAAGGATATTGCCCGCGACCTGATTAAATTGTATGCCGAGCGCAAAATGCAATCGGGTTTTTCTTTCCCACCCGATTCTCTCTGGCAAAAGGAACTCGAGGCCTCGTTTATATACGAAGATACCCCCGACCAGGCGAAATCGACTGATGAAATTAAAAATGATATGGAATCGCCCACGCCTATGGACGGCTTAGTATGCGGCGACGTCGGATTCGGCAAGACGGAAGTTGCCATTCGCGCCGCTTTCAAGGCCGTTCAATCGGGCAAGCAGGTTGCCGTGCTGGTACCGACTACAATTCTGGCGCAGCAGCATGGTATTTCCTTCAGCGAAAGGCTGTCGCGCTACCCTGTTAATGTCGATGTAGTTTCGAGGTTCAAGTCAAAGAAAGAACAAACGGAAATATTAGACAAAGCAACAAAAGGTGGTATCGATATTTTAATTGGAACGCACCGCCTGCTGAGCAAAGACGTAAAATTCAGGGACCTTGGCCTGCTCGTAATCGACGAGGAGCACAGGTTCGGCGTTTCGTCCAAAGAAAAACTCAGGCAGATGAAAGCAAATGTAGATACATTGACACTTACTGCAACGCCGATTCCCAGGACGCTAAATTTTTCGCTTATGGGCGCACGCGACCTCAGCGTTATCGAGACGCCTCCGCGCAACAGGCTTCCGGTTTACACAGAAATAATAGAATGGGACAATGCAAAAATTGCCGATATAATTAGTTTCGAGGTCGAAAGAGGCGGGCAGGTTTACTTTGTCACCGATAAAGTGATCGGCATCGAGAAAATGCAAATGGACCTGAAAATGCTTATGCCTACCGTAAAATTTGGCATTGCTCACGGCCAGATGACCACAAACGAACTCGAAAAAGCGATGGAAGATTTTATAAAGCGCAAGTTCGATGTGCTTTTGGCAACAAAAATTGTGGAATCTGGGCTCGATATCCCCAATGCCAATACAATGCTGATAAACAGGGCCGACCACTTCGGCCTGGCCGAGCTGTACCAGCTTCGCGGCAGGGTGGGGCGCTCGAACAAGCAGGCATACTGTTACCTGCTGATACCACCGGCAAAAACTCTAACCTCGAACAGCCTGCGCAGGCTGCAGGCCATCGAGGAGTTTACCGAACTCGGCAGCGGTTTCCAGCTAGCAATGCGCGATATGGAAATACGCGGAGCAGGCAATCTGCTGGGGCCCGAGCAGAGCGGCTTTATTAATGAGATCGGGTTCGAGTTGTTCCATAAAATATTAGACGAAACCGTGCTGGAGCTGCGTGAAAATGAATTCCGCGAATTATTCGAGCACGACAATCGCTTCAACCGCAAGGTGTTTGAAAACGAAAATGTGGAAATAGAAATCGACAGCGAAGCGCTGATTCCATCCTCGTATATCGACAGTGATACAGAACGGTTTCATTTCTACAAGATGCTTTATAAAATCAAAGATAACGACGGCATGAAAGACGCAATGAACGAAATGGCCGACAGGTTCGGCAAATACCCTCCACAGGTGGAAGAACTGCTCTTTGTCGTCAAGTTAAGAATCGCGGCAATACCTGTTGGCCTGGACAAAGTAATCATTACCGGCGATAAAATGACGCTCGAATTTCCCGACGAAAGCCGAAAGGAATACTATGATAAAGTGTTCCCTGAAATACTTGAATACCTGAAGCAGGCCGATGACGTCCGATTGGCCCAGGAAAAAGGGAAAATCAAGGTTATATACAGAGCTTCGAGAAACAGCTTCCTGGAACTACTATGGAAGCTAAAGAAAACAGTAGAAATTATCGAGTTTTAAGCCAATAATTGTAATTGATCAGCTTTTTTATAATCTGTGTGTTATTCAAAACACGTTACATATTTGATTTTGGGATACAAATCAAAATGTACTTGAATGCACTGGGAATATATTCCAATAGCGAGCTATGTCCCCTATTGAATTAAAATACTGGTCATTCACCCACAATATGGGATTAAAATAATTTCATTTTAAATCCCTTTATATAAAAAATTCCTTTTTTGGGAATAGAAAATTTCTTAACATTACTTTTTAATATT
>DAINRZ010000359.1:0-4472 GCA_036741575.1 Kapaibacterium sp. (SeqCode) | reverse complement strand
GGAGATAGTCTGGTGGTCGAACTGCAAGGCCAGCAGCGTATCGAACGGCTGCCCTCGCCTGAAGTCGAAGGTAATATAATCCCTCAATTTTAATATATATAGTTTAGAGCCATCGACAAGGACAATTTCGTCTTTCTTGTCGGAGGCGTTATCCAGGTCGTTTACTGCTGCCACCCATCCGTTGATTTGCTGTGTGGCGATAGTGTCCAGGTTCATCAGGAATGAACCTGGAGGCGTTGGTTTCTGAATATTGGCAGACGAATACTTTAAAATCATCAGCTTGCTGTTTGGTACCGCAAAGTCGCGTGTGCTGTGAGTGGCAATTATCTCGAGGCCTTTATTATTCGGGTAATACTTATCGAAATAATTGTTTTCGTTGCCGTCCACATTACCAACAGCAATTGACCACTGGTGGTTAGTATAGCCGGGAAACGGCTTATTAAGCGGCATAGTATCGTTTGTGAGAGGTTCGCCCATAAAATTAAACAAATGCAGTCTGGGAATCCCCGAAGAGCCATCCAATCCTTTGTATTCCTCGGCAATGAGCATATACAAATCTTCCTTGCCTGTCGCCTGGTCGTGGAGCCTTACATAATATGGCTTTATAAATGGCCTTCCTGATGTTCCTACCCTTTGGTCGGACATAATCCTGATATTAGCAGAAATATTCTTTGGAATCTCTTCATTAGTCATAAACTCCAGAAGGAGAAAATCAGTTCCCTGCGTGGGCGAGCCTAACAGGTTGTTCGAGTAAACCGGCAGCGATAGTGTTTGCGAAGAAAAGCAGGGCAGTGACAAAAATTCGAAATTCTGCCCGAAATTATTATACAAGCTCATTGTGGGCTGGAATCCATTTACTTCCGGCCCCAGGTAAAAACGCGAAGTAGTATCGTCGCCGATATCCGGCAGCGGGTAGTTTGGGATAGAAATATTGCTGTTAAAGACCGTTAATCCCCTGAAATACGGCTTACCGTCATTCATCAGGTTGTCTTCGTCGGGTTGGGACATATTTACAGTTGCATAAACCTGCAGCCGGTTGTCGAATTTTTTTCCGAAAAAAGGTTTAATACTTGCAAAGGCATTTTTCGGAAAGCTGCGCAGGTCTATGGCAAGCCTTTGCAAGATCCTTACCGTATCTGCTTCTTCGTCGTAACCGGTAAGGTATGCAACGCCGACTTTTTCCTTGCTTTCGAATTCAATAGTCTCAACACCCATAATTACAGGCGAACTGATATTCTTGCTGATAGTTTTCTGGTTTGTATCTATCATTACTGAGAATCCCTTAAGGAACGGCATTGCATTTGTTATCCTGCGCGTTTTGCCGGAGGCATCGACTATAACGAATTTACCGCCGATAATAGCTGCTATTTCGTTTGGTGAATACGGCGCTTTTTTGAATAATGGCGGGTTATTGATTATATTTCCAATCAACGGCTGCACATCGCCCGAAATGGACGAAGTGGACCATTTTACCCTGAACGAGTCGATAGCCTGGCTGCCTGAAGGTATATGCATATACTTCGTCGCTTCGGGATTGCCTTCGGGATAGAGCCAGTTTACCGGGCTTGCACCGTAATTCTGGGCAATCAGGCAGGAATTGGAAAATATCACAGATATAAAAAGCAATATACCTGCTTTAAATGATAATATTCTACGCATCGGGCCACCGTATTTTAATTTTGTTCCAATCATATTCAGACTATGGCTAATAAAAGCCAATACTTTATTTAGTTCCATACAATACAGGTTAAAATTCAACCTAAGTATATTATAATTCAACATATTTAACAATTATCAAGCAATAATAGCAGAAATTGTACCAAGTTTTATTATTAAATTTGCAGATAAGTATGTTGTACCAATGAGTGAAAACATGAAATACAGATATATAGTAACATTAATTTTTATAATAATTGGTTTTGCCGGCTGTGGCCAGAAAAACAACGGCACGGTATTCGTTGCCACAATAAACCCGGTAGCAGAGATTATCAGGGAAATTGCCGGGCCTGGCATAGAAGTAATTTGCCTGACACAACCGGGCGATTCGCCCCACACATTCAGCCCCTCGCCTTCGCAAATGATAAAAATCGAATCAGCGAAGGCATTTTTCTATGTTGCTGATAATCTTGACAGTTGGGTAGCCAATGTAACTACAGAAAACAAAATACAATTGATAAAATTATTTCCCGCTGATATGGTTTTGCCTTTCGGTTAAGAAAATCATGATCATGAAGGCCATAACCACTCCGATGATGGCCACGGGCACAGCCACGATGAGGGAATTGACCCGCATTTTTGGACCGATCCCCTGACAGTAAAGGCATTAGTACCCCAGATTGTCGAGGCATTAATCAATATCGACCCGGATAATTCCAAAATATATGTGGATAATTCCGTAAAATTCGCAGCTAAACTCGATACATTAGATAAACAGGTAATGTCAATTTTGGCAGATGTCCGGGGCAAGCCTGTACTGCTGTTTCACCCGTCGTTCAGGTATTTGCTCAAAAGGTACGGGCTTAAATATATCGGATCGGTAGAGCCTTCCCCGGGCAAAGAATCCTCGCCTAAGTTCCTTTCGGAAGTCGTGGCGCGGCTTCAGGCCGAAGGCGCCAAAGCAGTATTCTATGAGCCTCAGTTGCCAAACAATCCTGCCAAAGCAGTGGCCGAAGCTTCGGGCGCAAAAGTGTATGAACTCGACCCAAACGGTGGAACAGAAGGCAGGAAAACATATTTTGAACTTATATTATATAATGCATATACACTAAAAAAAGCATTGCAGTAAAAAAGAGGAAATCATGGGGAAACCAACCATAATATTTATGGGGACACCGGAATTCTCGGTGCCTGCTCTCGAAGCCATACATTCGAATTACGGAGTGGCGGCAGTTGTAACAGTCCCGGATAAACCCAGCGGCCGGGGTAAGAAACTGACGCCGCCGGCAGTTAAAATTAAAGCCTTAGAGCTTGGCCTTCCAGTCCTCCAGCCTGAAAAGCTTAAAGATGCCGAGTTCGTGGATTCTCTAAAGGCATATAATCCTGATATTATCGTTGTTATTGCATTCAGGATATTACCCGAAGAAGTTTACACACTTGCCCGGGTGGGTTCGTTCAATATCCACGCCAGCCTCCTGCCCCGCTACCGAGGTGCAGCCCCGATTAACAGAGCAATTATCATGGGCGATGATAAATCCGGCCTGACTTCGTTCCTGCTGAAAAAGGAAGTGGATACCGGCGATATATTATTACAAAAAGAAATACCTATAACACCCGGCATGACAGCCGGCGACCTTCACGATGCAATGATGCCAATGGCAGCCGGTTTATCAATTGAGACAATTGAATTATTGCTCAGCGGCAATTGCACCCCATTGCCACAGGATGCTTCGCTTGCCTCGCCTGCTCCCAAAATATTCCCCGAGCAGTGTAGAATTGACTGGCATATTCCTGCCTTTGATCTAAGGAATATCATTCATGGCATGTCGCCTATACCCGGTGCCTGGACATTATGGGACGGCAAAAGGCTGAAGATATACAGGGCAGAAATATCAGGAAAATCAGGTTCCCCCGGTGCGTTCGAAATTAATGACGGATGGTTCACAGTACATACTGGCGACGGAAGCATTTCAATACTCGAACTTCAGGCAGAAGGCAAAAAAGCAATGAAAACTAAAGACTTCCTGGCAGGATACAGGGGCGAAACAAAGGGGATGTTTGAATAATAGTCAATTTGTTAAATAGACACACATTTTATTTTTTTAAACTATTCAAATGTGATACCTGCTTGTTTTAAAATAGACCTGAATGTACTCTCTTGAATATCTTTTGAATGCACAGAAATATAAATTTGCTTCCCCTCACTATTTCTTAATATTATATGGGATCCTGTCTTTCTTCTGATTTCAAAGCCAATTCTCAGAAGTTTTGATAGTACTTCATTTGACTTATACGGCATAATCGCTTATTTCGAGAACTGAATAGTATGTTTCATCTGGTGCTATTATTGGCTCATTGTTCTCTCTCTTTTCTTCTATCCAAATAGAAACCAAATCTCTTGCCGCATCCAAAGCACCTTCTATTCCTTTGCCGTGTGTTGTTAATCCAAGTGTCGGAATATGTGCGTAATAATATCCTTTAGGGAATCCTGGTTCCGATATCTTTTCGAGTATTATTCCATATTTCATACTAATCCATTTTTAACTTTAAAGACTTAAATTTCAAGATTGTATTTTACATTTTTTTCTTTAACAAAATATAAGTATTAGAGGTTCCATATCAAATGGTACGGGCAAAAACTTAATTCAGTAAACTTTATATATAGGCGTTACTTATAAGCAAATGAAGTAATTTAATGGAATAGGCACTATTTCACACGCCCCCAAACCCACACTTGAAGAGATTGTGTGAAAATTCAGATACAAGCAAAAAGTCAATATTTATTTCTTTCATAAATCGCTTATATGGCATTTTCT
>DAINRZ010000358.1:0-4480 GCA_036741575.1 Kapaibacterium sp. (SeqCode) | reverse complement strand
CGCCGGCATCCCCTTCTCTGCTTTTGGTTTCAGCATTTTCAGATAAAGAAAATGTATTTAAGGCCTACAAGAGGGGAATCAAAAACGATTACAGGTTCCTGGCTTATGGCGATGCAATGTTTATAACCTGATTAAACGGATATAAAGTGTGAAAGAGACTCGATAAGGCATACGTAATGTGTGCCTTTATTTGTTTAAATAATGAATTGAATAAAATGATATGACAGATTCAAGAAACATTAAGGATGGAAAAATGAATGAATCGTTTAGGATTTACGGCGATTTCCCCAAGCCGGATGATAATGTCTGGGAAGCGGAAATCGTGCAATCACTGAAGGGCAAAACGCCAGAAAGCCTCGTAACTTCCACATACGAGGGCATCCAAGCCAGGCCCATTTATAACTACGCAGACGTATCCGGTATAATCGGTAAAGCCTGCAGATATCCCGGAGTCTATCCGTTCGACAGGGGTAGTACGGCGGCAGGCTACAAATCGGCTCACTGGCATATAGCACAGGAATTCGGCTATCCCGATGCCTCAGCATTCAACCAGGCCCTGAAAAGCGACCTGGAACAAGGCCAAAATGCTGTAGTGCTGAATCTTGATTATGCATCGTCCCTGCAGATAGACCCAACAGGCGCTAAAGAAGACGAAATCGGCTACAAAGGCACTTCGATATGCCATCTGAAAGACCTGGAAAAAGCTCTGGATGGAATTGACCTGACAAAATACCCGGTTTATATTAAAAACGGCAGCGATACTCTGCCTATTGCTTCTTTTTTGGCTGCATTAACCGAAAAAAAAGGCATAAAAAACCTAACCGGCGGCTTATTAATCGACCCGCTGGCATGGCTCGAAGAGAATGGATCACTGCCGTATAGTATCGAAGATTTATTCCGCAGGCAATCTGAGTTATTGAAATGGGGGATAAAAAATCAGCCCGAATACAGGTTTATCAATGCAGATGCTTCGCTATATAATGAATCCGGAGCTAATGCAGTACAGGAAATAGCTTTTGTACTTGCAAAGGGCGTGGAGTACCTGCGAGGCATGCAGTCCAATGCTTTACCTGCCGGAGAAATTGCCAAAAGGATGATATTCAGCTTCAGCACCGGCACTAACTTCTTCATGGAGATTGCAAAATTCCGTGCTGCCAGAATGTTATGGTCAAAGATTACCAAAGAATTCGGCTACGGCGAAAAATCCAGGCAGATGTTCATTTATGCCGGTACATGCAAATGGAACAAATCGAAACTCGATGCTCATACCAATCTTCTCAGGGCTACTTCCGAGACTCTTTCGGCAATACTCGGAGGCTGCAATGCAATTAATACCGGCAATTTCGATGCTTCTTTCGGCTTGCCTAATGAGTTTTCAAGGAGAATTTCTAGGAATATACAGGTGATTCTACATGAAGAATGCAACCTGACAGACACGGTTGACCCCGCGGCTGGCTCCTGGTACCTGGAATCGCTGGTGAGTGAATTATCCGGCAAAGCATGGGACCTTTTCCGTTCCATAGAAAAAGAAGGCGGCTATTTAAAAGCTTTTGAAAAAGGTATTATGAATACTGAAATAGAAAGTGTAAAAAATAAAAGGGTTAAGAATCTCTTTACCCGTAAGGATGTATTAGTTGGCATTAACAAATATCCGAACCTGAACGAAAAGCACATCGAAACAGAAGAGTTCGATATTATCGGATTTGCCCGCACGCGCTCGCTCGAAACCGCATCTTATATCATGAACAGGGACAGAGGCAATATCGAATCTGCATTAAATAAAATCTCCTCAGATAATGGCAGCCTTTTTGAAAATCTGGCAGCAGCGGCAAAATCCGGCGCTACTATTGGCGAGCTGGCAGACAGGATGCCGTCTAATTGTATTATTACATCCGAAAACAGGATCACACCTGAGAATTTAACTACTGGCTTCGAATACCTCAGGGCAAATGCCCAGGCTTACAGGGTACATTTCGGCAAATTCCCCGAAATATTCTTTGCCTCTATGGGTCCGGTCAAGCAACACAAGGCAAGGGTGGATTTTTCGATGGATTACTTCAGGGTCGGCGGATTCGATCCTGTTTACTCAAAGGGTTTCGATTCAATTGACGAAGCTGTAGAGGTATTTGTTAAATCCGGATCGAAGGCAGCCGTAATTTGCTCTACCGATGACACATACGATGAAATAGTACCGGAATTCGTTGCAAAGGCTAAAGCAGCAGTAAAAGATGCGGTAATAATTCTGGCCGGTTACCCCAAAGAGAAAGTCGAAGAATATAAAAAAGCAGGCATAGACGATTTTATTCATGTTAAATCGAATATATTCGAAACATTAAAGAACCTGCAAAAAGCAATCGGTTTGATTTCTTAATAATGATGAATAAGTTGGAGAAGAAAATGAAAAATCCTGATTTCACAAAAATAGAATTAGATGAAAAAGCAGATAGAATCGACCCTCAAGAATGGCAGTCAAAGTTCGAAAAAGAAACAAACCGCAGCGCCGGTGATTCATTTGTTGATTCTATGGAAAACATTAAAATCGGACCTTTATATACAAAAGAAAATTATAAAGAATTCGAACATCTCGAATATACTGCTGGGCTTCCGCCGTTCCTGCGCGGGCCGTACGCTGCTATGTACACTACCCGCCCGTGGACTATAAGGCAGTACGCCGGTTTTTCGACTGCAGAAGAAAGCAATGCCTTCTACCGCCGAAACTTAGCAGCCGGGCAGATGGGCCTGTCTGTTGCTTTCGACCTGGCCACCCACAGGGGCTACGATTCCGACCACCCGCGTGTAATTGGCGACGTAGGCAAAGCTGGTGTTGCTATCGATTCGATATTGGATATGAAAATCCTGTTCGACGGCATACCTCTGGATAAAATGTCTGTTTCCATGACCATGAACGGGGCAGTGCTGCCAGTGCTGGCATTCTATATCGTTGCAGCCGAAGAGCAGGGCGTAAAGCAGGAGCTGCTGACCGGTACGATTCAGAACGATATCCTGAAAGAATACATGGTGCGTAATACTTATATTTATCCACCTGTCCCTTCCATGAAGATAATTGCAGATATTTTTGAATATACTTCCCAAAACATGCCCAAATTCAACTGCATTTCGGTATCTGGTTACCACATGCAGGAAGCAGGAGCCCCGGCAGACATTGAGATGGCTTACACCCTTGCCGACGGGCTGGAATATGTACGTGCAGGTATAAAAGCCGGATTGGACGTGGATGCATTCGCACCCAGAATTTCATTTTTCTGGGGAATAGGCAAAAATTACTTTATGGAAATTGCAAAACTGAGAGCAGCCAGAATAATTTGGGCCAAGCTTATTAAACAATTTAACCCGAAGAACCCTAAATCAATGGCATTGAGGACGCATTCCCAAACCTCTGGCTGGAGCCTTACCGAGCAGGACCCGTTCAATAACGTCGTGAGGACTGCAATCGAGGCAATGGCTGCCGCATTGGGCCATACACAGTCGCTCCATACTAACTCGCTCGACGAAGCTATTGCACTGCCGACGGACTTCTCGGCCAGGATAGCCCGCAATACCCAGCTATATCTGCAGGAAGAATCGGGTATTTGCAAAGTAGTGGACCCCTGGGGCGGCTCTTATTATGTAGAAAATCTTACTCATGAATTGATGCACAAAGCCTGGGGCCACATACAGGAGATTGAATCGCTGGGCGGAATGGCAAAAGCCATCGAAACAGGCGTCCCGAAAATGAGGATTGAAGAAGCTGCAGCCAGGCGCCAGGCCATGATTGATTCGTGCGAGGAAGTAATAATCGGCTTAAATAAATATCATCCCGCAAAAGAAGATCCGATCGATATACTCGAAGTTGACAATACAGCCGTTAGGATAATGCAGATAGAGAGGCTAAAGAAATTAAGGTCGGAACGGAACGAAGCCGAAGTCGAATCTTCGCTGGAGGCTCTTACTAAATGTGCCGAAACAGGCGAAGGCAACCTCCTTGCATTATCTATCGATGCAGCCAGAAAGCGCGCCAGCCTGGGAGAGATATCCTTTGCCATGGAAAAAGCTTTTGGCAGGCACAAAGCCGTTATCAGGGCGATTTCGGGTGTTTACAGCAGTGAATTTTCAGAAAAGGAAGAAATCGATAAAGTACGCCGCATGACAGATGAGTTTGCCGAGAATGAGGGCCGCAGGCCCAGGATTCTGGTAGCAAAAATGGGCCAGGACGGACACGACCGCGGCGCAAAGGTAATATCGACGGCATTTGCCGACCTGGGATTCGACGTGGACATTGGGCCTTTGTTCCAGACTCCGGAGGAAACGGCACGCCAGGCAGTCGAAAACGACGTGCATATCGTAGGGGTAAGCTCGCTTGCAGCAGGTCACAAGACATTGGTGCCCGAACTAGCTTCGGAGCTTAAAAAGCACGGCAGGGAGGATATTATGATTGTCGTTGGAGGCGTTATACCTTCGCAGGACTATCAATTCCTGCTCG
>DAINRZ010000357.1:0-4481 GCA_036741575.1 Kapaibacterium sp. (SeqCode) | reverse complement strand
AATCCTTTCTTTGCTTCCGGAAGGTATAATTTTGTCGGGTGAGCAGATTCCATATACCTGCCAAAAGCCTTGCGGGCTTGCTCCAACTCCTGCATTTTATCTTTGGGGCCTTCCGAATTGGAATTATTCACAAAAATTATAAGCATACAGGTTGCAAGCGTAAAAAAGTACCTTTTCATGTTCTTCAATTAAGTTAATGAATACAAACAAAGTAAATTACTTAATTAGCCTTAATAATTCAAATACTTTGAAAATTTTATTAAATTTAAAAAAAATTGGCACGAAATTTTTATATGTATGCCGTTTTTTTTATTTTTCAATTCGATAATTAGTTTAGTTGTAATATTTTGATACGAAATGATATTTATTGAGAATATATTAATAGATCCCGAGATACCATCGACGCAGTTCCTGTGCGACCTGGAACGATGCAAAGGTGCCTGCTGCACTTTCCCGGGCGAGTTTGGCGCCCCTGTACTCGATGAGGAAGTGCCGGTTATGGAGCAAATCTTGGCATCTGCATCGAAGTATCTATCTAAAAAATCCATTGATTATATTGAAGGACACGGCTTTGTCGAAGGATTTCCCGGGGCATACACAACAGTGTGTATAAACAAACGAGACTGCGTCTTTGTTTATTACGAAGGTGAAATTGCCAAATGTGCTATCGAGAAAGCATACAATGTGGGTGAGATCCAGTTCCGCAAGCCTATGTCGTGCCATTTATTTCCTGTCAGGGTAAAAGATTACGGTGGCACATACCTGCAGTACGAAAAAATTAATGAATGCAAACCCGCCCGCAGAAACGGAGCCGAAACCGGCGTTTTGCTCCACGAGATGCTGCGTGGAGCCTTAACTCGTGCTTATGGAAAAGACTGGTATAAAAAATTGGACAGCTACATAAAAGCTGGTATTAATTCAGATAAATAACCATAATGGTAATAATATGAAACTGTCTCTCGACTTAAAAACCTCGCTGACACAAACGCTGACACCTCAGCAGATACAATACCTTAAACTGCTGCAGTTGCCCGTTATTCAGCTCGAGCAGCAGGTGATACAGGAAATCGAGCAAAATCCAATGCTCGATTCTGCAGAAAGCGATTTGCCTGATAGCGGGCCGGAATTCGGCGATGAGCCAACTCCCGATTTCCAGGCAGAATACACTGAAACAGAGGATACCGGATTTGGATACGGTGAGGACGGCGTCGATTTCAAAGGCAGGATTGAGGATGATCAGGACCCATTTGAATTTTATAAAATGATATGGCAGGACGATAACTATTTTTCTCCAAAAGGCAAAAACAGCGCCACCGACGAAGAAGATAACGAACCTTTCCAGATAAAAGCAAGCACATCGTTCATTGAAGACCTTTCCCAGCAATTACGGCTTTTGCACCTGCCCAAAGAACTGCTGTTCCTGGGCGAGCAGATATTAGGCAATGTGGATAACGACGGTTACCTGAGGCGCGACCTTCAGGAATTAATTAACGAGACAAACGAGATTTTTGCCGAAAGCAACTACGAGATGCAACAAAGCCTGAAACAGTCCAGGAATAATGGAAACGGGCACTCGGCTGAAGATGAAGCTATCGATAATCCAGCCAGGCAATTTGCAATAGATAAATCTATCCTTGGAATAACCGGCGATCAATATAATTTTAATATAGTAGAAGAATCTGACGGATTTATTACCGATCTGGATGCAGATAACCGGACTCTCGAATATTATAAGCCAATATCGATCAGCGAAGCCGAAAAGATGCTGAAATTGATACAAAGCCTGGAGCCCCCGGGAATCGGTTCCCGGAATATGAGGGAATGCCTGCTGGCGCAGCTTTATGCCATTCCCAAGCCCAATGCAGCCCAGAAGCTGGCAATAGAAATACTGCGCGATACATACGAGGCTTTTTCAATGAAGCATTACCATGTCATTATTAAACAACTGGAAGTGACAGAGGATTATTTGAAAGAAGCGCTCGAATTCATAAGGACTCTCAATCCGAAACCCGGTGGCGGGGACTATCAGGCAGAAATAAATACCGTTATACCTGATTTTGTTATCGAGAAGGAAGAAGATACGAACGAATTGCTCATAACTGTCAACGACAGCAGGATACCTACACTGAAACTTAGCCCTGCATACGAAAGGATTAAACGGCAGTCTAACTACAAGATGTTCAATAAAGAAACCCGCGAATGGATACGCAATAAATACGAAGATGCCAAATTCCTTATTCAGGCTATACGCCAGCGCAAAATCACCATGCTCAAAGTTATGACTGCAATTGCTGCTCTGCAAAGGGAGTTTTTCGACAAAGGCGAGCAGGCGCTCAGGCCATTGATTTACAAAGATGTCTCGGAACAGACAGGGCTTGATATTTCGACTGTATGCCGAATAGTAAATGGAAAATATGTGCAGACTGACTATGGCACCTACGAACTAAAGTTTTTCTTCAGCGAGGCGCTGCCAAACGAAGACGGCGAGGAAATTTCAACAACAGTTATTAAAAACATTATTAAAGAGATTATTGAGCAGGAAAATAAAAAGAAACCTCTGAGCGATGATAAAATTGCGCTCGACCTGAAGGACAAGGGCTACAACGTAGCCCGCAGGACAGTAGCAAAATACAGGGAACAGTTACGAATACCCGTTGCCCGCCTGAGGAAAGAACTTTGAGGTTTTGTAATGAATAAATTCTTTGTAGAAAAAATTGCAGCAAAAGATAAAAGCATCAGGGATAAGCTAAGCAGGCTGCACCCCTATTTATCTACCTTTATTTATACTTACGGCCGGAAAGCCTTCATTAATATGCTTTCGGGAGCGAAAATCAAAGAAAGGATTTTACTGCCGGCAGAATGCCGAAAAACATTGTGGGGAATTGATTTTAATTGCAATTTATTCAACGCCGCCGGTATGTTTAAAAAAGGCGAAGGTTACTACGCTGTTGCCGCTCAGGGCGCCGGGGCTTACCTGTCAGGCACAACCACTGCCAAGCCTATTAGGGGTAACAGCAGATTATTGGTTACACACCCATTTGTACCTTATCCCTTCTCTCACTCTTCGTCTAACTGGATGGGCCTGCCCAATCCTGGGCACTCAGCAGTTGCTAAAGTAATTTCCGGTATCGAAAAGCTGCCCGGCTGCCCCATTGGGGCAAGCATTGCCGCAAATCCCGGAATTGCAGAAAACGAAGCTATGAAAGGCGTGGTTGTGGGGATTAAGCTATTCGAACGGGCAGGTGCTGATTTTATCGAGATTAATGAAAGCTGCCCAAACGTTGACCACGAGAAAAGCCTGGATTCATCTGGGCTGGATATTCACCTGATTAACAGGCTCGAATATATTTCCAAAAGCTTTATCCGTTTTAGGGGGAGGAATTTGCCTCTTGTAATTAAACTATCGAACGATACTGATAAAAGCCTGCTTCCCAGGCTAATAGATTTATTGGTGGACCTGGGATACGACGGTATAAACCTGGGTAATACATCTACTAATTATACTGAATTAGAAAACCTTCTGGACACGCGAGACTTGAAGGCATTTCGGTTTTTTACCTCTGAATTCGGCGGTGGAGTTAGCGGTGCTCCCTTAAAACTAAAATCAATTGAGCTGGCAAAATATGCTGCTGAGCATATACAATTCAAAAATCCAGCGCATGAATTTCATGTTATCAGGACAGGCGGTATAGAAACTGCCGAAGACATTACCGAATCGAATAACTCAGGCATATCCCTGAATCAATGGTTTACAGGTTATTTCGAAGGATTCTCGAAATTCGGATTTAACGTTTACAGGAAAATCTTTGCATAGTTAAATATTGTACTTTATTTACCGATAACTAATTCCTGAAACATTTTTTTACTATTAAAGGGTAATGTATGAAAAAACTTTACGGCATTTTCGCGGTTCTTTTCTTATTCTTATCAATTCAGGCATTTTCGAAAGACTATAAATTCACGGCAGCCAACCTTATGGTAACAGCCCCTGCAAACTGGACTGTCGAGCAAGAAGGCGAAGTAGTCATACTTACTGTAAATAGTGAAGAAATTGCCATTGTCTTTACAATAATACATGCAGATGCATTGGACAAAGCTCTCGAAGCAGGCATAGAAGAAATCCAGAAGCAGTATTCAGACCTGAAGCTCGATGATGTGAAAGAGGAAACACTCGAACATGTAACGGTAGTTTACACCGACGGCAAGGCAAAAAGAGACGACGGCAGCGGCAAGCTGTTCGATGTTGAATTAACTGTGGCGTTGGTGCCGGGCTCGAACGATAATTTTCTTTTTATTCACGGAGTAGCTACAACCGAAGCATTGAACAAATTCAGCAAAGATATTGGCACAATCTTAAACAGCCTTAAACCTATAAAATAAAGAAATCAAAAATTTAAATACAGGAGGCAGTCGATTAAGGCTGCCTTTTTATATGTGCGACCGGCAGGTCGCACTGCTAAGGAGTGCAAGTCTCCAACAAG
>DAINRZ010000356.1:0-4484 GCA_036741575.1 Kapaibacterium sp. (SeqCode) | reverse complement strand
AAGCCTGTAAAAATTAAAGCCATAGGCCATGAATAAGTCCCAATTGCATTGCACGACCACACGGACCTTACAAGGCTCGAGGCTGTTCATAATGCTGCCCAAAAAGCATATAAAATGGCAGGGGTATCGCCAAAGGATATTCAGTTTGTCGAAGTTCACGACTGCTTCTCGATAGCTGAGGTTATCGTTGCCGAAGAGCTTGGCTTCTTCGAGTACGGCAAGGCAGGCAAGGCTATTGCTAACGGCGAAGCAACCTACGGCGGTAAAATTGTGATTAACCCCAGTGGCGGACTCAAGGCAAAGGGACATCCGGTAGGCGCCAGCGGTGTTGCCCAGGTTATCGAAGCTGTTACACAGCTGCAGGGCAAAGCAGGCAAGCGCCAGATAGAAAATGCAAAAATCGGGATGACCCAGAACATGGGCGGCTCGGGCGGTAGTTGTGTAATACATATTTTGGAGGCAGTATCATGATAAACAGCCAGAGATATACCCGCGAAATACCACGCCGCTACAGGCTGGAAGCAATTAAGTTCCGCAACAGCGGCAATGTGTCGTTTGCCCGCAGGTTTGTCGACCCTGAATCGGGCGACAGGGAATACGATACAATTACAATGAAAGGAACAGGTACAATCCTTTCCTATACAGTAATTCATATTGCTGCCGACGATTACGGCAAAATAACCCCTTTCCCTGTTGCTATTATCGAGACAGACGAAGGCGCCAGATTAACAGCTATGGTGACAGACAGCACCCCCGAAGAACTGAAAATCGGAGCCAAAGTTGAGCTGGTTTTCAGGAAAATCGGTGAGAACGGCCACACAGGTATCATTAATTATGGATACAAAGCAGTTATTACCGGATAATCCGGTTTAATTCAATAGCACAGAAATTCTTAGCCTGACTGATTAAGTTAAGGCTAAGAATTTTTATTTTTATAAGTAAAGTTGTTACTACCTGCCTAACTTTACAAAAGATTTTGCAATTTCTTCTTGTGGAGTTTTTATTACTACCAGGTAAATTCCATTGGCGATACCCTTCAGATTGAAATCGAAATTATACTTTTGTAACATACCGTTACCCGGAGATGCAATCCAATTATCTGATTGTATCAGTCTTCCTGTAATGTCATAAACTAAGCATTCAACTTTGCCTTGCTCATAAGTTTCGATTTCGGCATTTAATTCGTCCGATACCGGATTTTCAAGAATAGTAAGATTGTTACCTTTGTTTTTTTGCAGGCCGAAATAGAATGGAGTGCAGCCGATTCCCGAAACGCTTCCGTTTTCCTTCATATTCTTTCTGCATATCATCATCATAGGATCGCTCGTTTTAATTTCGTCGATTACAAAGTCGGTATAATTTGCTTCTGAATAGAGCAGATCACCTATGACGTAAGTCAATACTTCCAAAGAATCCCTGATTTCAATATCATTTAATTCGATGGTCAAATAGGTTATGGTATCTTCGGTAGTCGATGTAAATGTTCCTTTTGTCAGGCCTTTGAAGTAAAACGACCTGTTATCGAAATGAAGAGTAATAGTTAAATCTTTTATTTTCCTTGACTTTGAATTGCTCTGCATATTAAAATAGATCGGGATTTTGATATTGAATTCCGTAAGTGATGCAGTGGTGTCGGGAAAAATAACCTTTCCTCTGAAGAAATCATCACGATAATCATATCCCAAATGAAAAGTATAGGAATCTGCCATTCCATAGCCGTAAGAATAAGCATAGAACCCGCCGCCGCATTCAATAGTATGGTTTTCACCTGTCAGCTCAATCTGGGCATAAGAATATCCTGGAGCAGAAGGTATAGCCTGAAACTGGCTTTCAATTGAATTGCCGTCGAGTTTCAAATTCAAAATATCGTTTGTTCGGGTAATAATATTTGTGTAATGTTCAAAAAATTGCACCAAAGGCAGGCTACCTGCGTAATTTGGTATTTTAAAAATAGCTTTTTTAGCCATTAGGTTTATCGGTGGTAGAATCAGCATAGATGGGTCGCCATATTTGTAGCCGGTAACATAGCAGGGTTTTTGTATTTGAGCAATGCTGATTTTTTTATTCGATGAAATGTAAACCGGTTCGCTGAAAAGCCTCGTACAATAACCGCCTTTATTTAATATCGTATCCTTTTCGCAATCTAAATAAATAATAGTCGAGTTCTCGGCAGCAAGGATTTTTACAATATCTCCCTTTTGCTTTTTGAAGGGGATATAGAAGTAATCGCACCCCCACAATTCAACGGGATAATCCTGGTCCCAAAGGTGATTATCAGGATAATCGGGAAGCGTAGCGGCTTGTTTAGCACCTGAAAAAACGGCAAAGTTTAAATTGTTTAATCCGCGAACTATTGTAGCAGTCAAATCAGGTTCATCTTTCAATCCGGGATTCTGCAGATCAAATGGTTCAAAAGCTCTGTATGTCGACTTTACCTGATACACCTCTCCCCTGTTCAGAGTGATTTCAAAAGGTTGTTTAGCGGGCCTTAGGTTTCTTGTAATAACCGATGGAATAATCTCAATTTTCGTACTGTCATCCACCCCGACTAATAAAAATTCTGACGCATCGGGATTCCCATTAGGATACATTTTACAATATTTATAATCCCTGCCTGCCAGTATATTATAATCTCTTCCTAATTCCTGCAAAGGCAGTACTATTGTAGCATCTGTAAAGTGAATCCGGTAATGCATTGCATACACACTAATAGGATAATTGGATTTAATACTGATTCCCCAGTATTCTATCTTCTCTGATGTAAGCGGATAGTAGATAGTTTTTTCTTCCGGCCGTTGCGATTTATCATTAATTGGTAAAAACACTTCTTCGGATTCGTTGGGCTTTAATTTAATCTTAATCTCATTAAAAGAGTTATTATTTATTTTTATACTTACATCAGCATCGAATTCCGAACTTAGAATTATGGAGAATGCTGGACGGGAATTATAATCCAACCTCATATTATCCATATACCCGAACCAAAATTCAGTTCCCTTGGTTGAGTTGCTTTTTGCTTGCAGGTAACCGGTTAATAATATTAAACTTAGTAAAAAACGTGCGGCTCTTTTCATATAACTCCTTATAAATTAAATTTTCGATAATTTATAAGACAATTCAGGTAAATATTTGTTTCACCATTTTGTTTAAGTGTAATAATTTTTCATTATTAGTATTGCAATTTACAAATTCCTAAATCAGATTTTAAAATAGACTTATACTCTAATCAATTTATAGTGAAGATTGTTAATTAATTTATCGAATTAAAAAAAATGAGAGAATTTAGGGATTCCTACCACCACTCGCTTTTAGAGCTGCGGGTCATCAATTCTTTTATCGCTTTCTGGGGTTCCCTGCCGTTAAATATTATATTGTAAACCTGCTCCACAATAGGCATTTCAACTCCTGTCTGCCTGGCCAGGTGATAAGCCGATTCTGTGGTAAATACACCTTCGGCAATCATTTTAGTATCAGAAATAATTTCAGCGGGTTTCATGCCTTTCCCGATTAGTTCGCCGGTTTTCCTGTTCCTGCTGTGGCGGCTGCTGCAGGTTACATACAGGTCGCCCAGCCCCGATAGCCCTGAATAGGTAATGGGATTGGCTCCTAGAGCTACTCCAAGTCTGGACATTTCGGCAAGCCCGCGGGTTATCAGCGCAGCTTTTGTATTGTCGCCAAGTCCCAATCCGTCAATTATACCTGCTGCAATAGCAATAACGTTTTTCACTGCTCCGCCAAGTTCGCAGCCGGTTACGTCTTCCGATGAATATACCCTGAAATATGGGGTGGAAAATACTTTCTGAATTTCGCCGGACAGCCTCTTTCTGCCGGAGGCTGCAACGACAGTTGTAGGCAGGCCGCGCGCCACTTCCTCGGCATGGCTGGGCCCTGTTAGAATAACGTATTGAGAGGAGGCAATACCTGCTGACTGTTCGAGGATGCCCGATACCCTGAGCAGGGTGTTTCTTTCTATACCCTTTGCTACGTTAACCACCGGTTTGCCCTGCGCCAGTTTGTTCAGCATTGGCGATATACTCCTGATAAACTGGGTGGGTACGGCAATAACATAAATATCCAAATCCGCCATAAGGGAAAAATCTTTTGTAGCTTTAACTGCTTCGGGTATTGTGATCCCGTCCAGAAATATACTATTGGTATGCTTTGTATTTATTTCCTGTGCTGTTTCCGGCTCGAATGCCCACATTAATACGCTGTGCCCGTTATGGCTTAACGGTATCGAAAGAGCGGTACCCCAGCCGCCCGAGCCTAAAATACCGATTCTATACATTTACTTTTACAAAAGAAAATTGAACAAACTATCGTTTTCTGAATTTCAGCCTGATAAACTGCAGTTTCTGAAACCTGTTTTCGGTGCCCAGCAATAAACGCTTGATATTCTTCTTGTGAGCGAAAACAAGAATCAATGAAAGCAATAAAGAGAAATAAAAAATAATATCGTAGCCAGGGATATAATCGTTTAATAT
>DAINRZ010000355.1:0-4485 GCA_036741575.1 Kapaibacterium sp. (SeqCode) | reverse complement strand
TAATCGCTGATCATCCAGGCTCCTCAGTCATCCCCCTTAATCCCCCATTCCTGGCTTGTTTATATGGATTCTCACAGGGAATTTCATTAATCTCAAAAATAAAAAGAAAATGAATTATAATAAAGTGTTTAAAAATAAATATAAATAAATTTACGGCCCAGCTTTTTCACCTGACCTTAAATTTGCAAGCATTTATTAATCCCCGATTTCAATTTTTGGTATTTGCCGAATGGTATAATATCCTTAATTTGCCTTTTTGACTAATTTAATTAGTATTAGTTATGAATTTAGACGTCCTAAGGTTTATATCTAAAAGAACTTCCGTCTCCAGCAGGCGCGAGAGGTTCCTTGGCTTTGCTCGCGGTATTGCCCTTACGAGCATCATGCTTGGCAGTATGGCGCTTATAATCTCGCTTTCGGCGCTCAATGGCTTCGAAACCCTGTTGAAAGAGAAAGCCATTGGCTTTACATCACATATTAACATCCTATCCTCGGCAAACGAACCAATGATAATTGACAGCAAGATAACTATAGAATTATTAAAGAGTTACGAATACATTAAAACCGTTGTGCCTGTAGTAAAGCGCGAAGGGCTGGTGCGCACAAAGAACTATGTAGAAGGAGTTTTAATAAGGGGTTACAGCGATAGAACCGATATAACCGGCATGAAATCCAATATCTTGCTGGGCTCGTTCGATTTTTCATCGGACACAGCCAGGGAAGCTGTTATCGGCAAGAGCCTTGCAACCAAGCTCAAAGCTGGTTTGGGAGATACAGTTGTTTTATTTGCCAATGCCCAGGGGGCAAAGGGGGAAGACTTCTACCCCGAAGTGGACAATTTTATTGTCAAGGGTATCTACACGACCGGGATGGAGCAATACGACGACATCATCGTTTATATCCCGATCGGCCAGGCAAGGTCGTTTTTCAGGATGGCGCCCAATACGGCAGTTGGCTACGAGGTCATGCTCGATAACAGCGAAAATATAGACGAATCTGCTGCAGAAATAACGAGCTATCTTGGGTTTCCGTACTACTGTGTGTCCGTTTTGCAGCTCCACAGTTCAATATTCGCTTGGATAGAGCTGCAAAAGGCCCCTATACCTATTGTTCTTGCATTAATAAGCATTGTGGCTTTCTCTAACATTATTACTATTTTGCTTATTACTGTTGTGGAGAAGACGCACAGCATAGGTATCATGCGGGCTTTGGGTATGAGGCGCCGTGATATTATGGCTGTTTTTGCTTTTCAGGGGACAATGATAGGGCTGACCGGCACACTGGCAGGATCATCTATTGGACTGGTTTTCGGATTATTACAGCAGCAGTTTGGTTTCATTGGGCTAAATGCCGGAATATACTTTCTGGACTCATTCCCGATAGTATTCGAATACTGGCACTTTGCAGTTGTAATAGGCTGTTCGATTGTCCTTTCGTTTCTGGCAACACTAATTCCATCTTTTGTTGCAGTCAGAGTAAAGCCAATAAAAGCCATAAGGTTTAAATAAACAAAAGGGGCACCCGCGGATTTGGATGCCCCTATAGAAAAGTCAGTTATATCTAAGAATTTCTAAAGTTTAGTTTACACGAACAGCTTGTTTTGTAACGACGTTACCGTTATGCTTAACAATTATCGAATAAGATCCCGTCTGCAATCCGCTTCCATCGAAAGCTGCAGTGTGCGAACCAGCGTTAAGGCCGCCTTCGAATATGGTTTTTACTAGGTTGCCGTTAGCGTCGAATACAGATATACTAACATTACCTGCTTCTTTTAGTTCATAATTTATGGCTGCATTGCTGCTGAATGGATTAGGATACGGATTTTCTACACTGATGGTAGTATTGCCGGAACCATTATTAATGTTTCGATTGCAGTTCTTTCCCATGCCTTTTCCCTTTCCTTTGCCTGTACAATTATCGTTAATACCGTCGCCGTTAGCATCGACAAAATTGTCGCATTTGCCGTCGCCGTTAGCATCAGTGAAATTCCTGCCTTTACCGCATTTGCCCATGCCCATGCCTTTGCCTGTACAATTATCGTTAATACCGTCGCCGTTGGCATCGACAAAATTGTCGCATTTGCCGTCGCCGTTGGCATCAGTGAAATTCCTGCCTTTACCGCATTTGCCCATGCCCATGCCTTTGCCTGTACAATTATCGTTAATACCGTCGCCGTTGGCATCGACAAAATTGTCGCATTTGCCGTCGCCGTTGGCATCAGTGAAATTCCTGCCTTTACCGCAGCATTTGCCGTCGCCTGAGCAATTGTCGCATTTGCCGTCGCTGTTGGCATCTATGTATTTATCGCAAATTCCATCCTTATTTTCATCTACAAAATTGACGCAACCATTTTTGGCCTTGCCGTTTCCTTTGCCCATACCCTTGCCTTTTGGGCCTTGGGCAACACTGCTGTCAATCATTGTAAACGCAATTATCAGCGATAGAACCGAAAATACTGTTAATACCTTTTTCATTGAAATTTCTCCAATTTTTGAATAAACAAAATCAATTTACAAAGTATATTACAATAGGTGTGCCGGAATTTGCAACTATCTGTAATAAATAAAGATAGTTAAGTTTCGAGCAATAATAACAGTACAAAATAATCGACAATTATGTCGAAATCCGTCAAAATTGTCGGTTCTACTATAGTTCTCTTTCTATTCTCTTATTCAATTAAGAACTGTTTTACTGTATTTTCCCGATTTGAGGAGAGGACAATAAAATAAACACCTGGAGTCAGGCCCGAAATATCTGCAAACATTTTATAATATCCATGCTTGGAATACCCTTGATATACATTGCTAAATTTCCTCCCGAAGGAGTCGAATATATTAATTGATACCAATCCTTCGTGAGGGATTCCGTATATCAGCCTGATAGATCCTACGGCAGGATTGGGGGCAATGCTTTCAATAAAGTAAGTATCTGGTACTTCAGTAGATGTAATATAAAAAGGCAGGCCGCACCTGTTTTCTCCATCGAATCGTAGCTCCTTGGGCTGTCCCATAACCGGCAAAGACATTTCGAGGCAGCCAAAAACCAGGCTAATACTGTCATTATCTTCTAAAGGGCTGCTTATAAGCGGATTATAGCATATAATTATATTGGCTTCACTCTCTGGTTCAACCGTAATCGGAAACTGTGACTGGGGCATCGAAAACTGAGTGTTGAAACTGAGTGAAGCGTCGCCGAAGGTAATCGGGTATTTACCATAATTATAGAGCCTAAGTGTATCGCAAAGCCTGTAACCGATATTATTATTACCAATATTGAATATACCTGAATTTTCATTCATTGTGATTGTAAATCCGGGTATCTCTTTTTCGTAAGTCCTTGTATTGCCCAGGGAGTCCTCGATAACCACCTTGAAGAATGCGTCATCGTAAGGATTAATCACACTTACTTCAAGACTGGTAGCTTCTGAATTGTCAATATCGAATGAAATATGGCAGTTAATGTTATTAATAACAGAAATTTTTTTAAGGCCGATATCAAACCTTGTAGAGTCGCTTACCGAGAACCTGAACAGAATGCTGCAAGAGTCACTGAGCTGAGTAATTACAGGTGGCACTTCGTCCTTGCCGGCATAAATATCTACTGCTGCTATTACCCGCTCGCTGCATCCGTCAGAAATAATTATTGTATCGGTATAATGCCCGAAATTCCCGAATAAAACACAGAATTCCGTTTCAATTTTCTGTTTAGGGTCAAGGCTTAATTGATTACCTGATTTAAAGGTGATTAATCCCGATTTGGATTTTAATAGAATATTATTCTGTTGATGGCTGCCATAGTTAAACAATGGCAGGCCGTAGCATTTTTCTTTATCTAATTCGACTGTATCAAATGTAGTTATAATTTCTTTATATGGAGATTTCACATCCGAGGAAACCGTAAATCCTGGAATATCAACAAAAATCTCCTTTTTTAAACCTGAAGAATCCCGGGCTACAAGTTGGAAAGAACCGTCGAAATACTTATCTGTAAGCTCGGCAGTATATTCAAACCGTTTTATGTCAATTCTGTTTATTGAAGCAGTAATATTGACTGAACCGCCTGCCGGAATGCCGACCGATTCGATCCCCCTGTCGTATTCGGCTGTATCGGTTACAAATCCGCTTGCTTTGTAGCATATTGTTTCACTAGTTATTTCTGGTGGGTGTGAATCGAATGGTTGCATTGCCATACCGCCAATATAACCGTAAGAGTTTGCCCACCCGTAGCCATAAACGATTGTACCAAAAGGCTGGTCGCAATAAAGATTGTGAATGCCGGTGCCGACCATGATATTTGTGTAGGCGTATTTGCTGCTGCCTATAGACTTGAATGAATCCTGGGGGATACCCTTCCCATCTAAATTGAATGTTCCGATTGCCATTATGGGGACAACCACTGTAATATGATGCACGTTAAAAGATAAGAGGCCGGAATTGTCGTACGACAAAATATTCATTACCCTGTATTGGTTAAGGTATTGTTCTT
>DAINRZ010000354.1:0-4495 GCA_036741575.1 Kapaibacterium sp. (SeqCode) | reverse complement strand
AATTATACGATATTATCGCTAAGAATTTCTAGGTGTCCCAACGCTGAAAACAGGACAATATTACACCATTCATTTTCATTTTTTAAAAACTAATACAATATAGCTTTATTCTTTTCGATAGTGTAAAGTAATCCAAGTAATTTGTATATTTGTAAATGTTTGAATACGAAGAAATATTACCGTTTCAAAACGAACTACCGGCAGATTTTGCCGATAGATTAGGATTGATTTATAATTCAAAAGTAAACAAAAGCCACAAAAAGACTGCCGGCCAGTTTTTTACACCTGTTGAAATCGCCAGGTTTATGGCCAAACAAGCCGATTTTTTTTTTGATGAAGTATCAATCCTCGATCCTGGGTGTGGGACAGGCATACTCACCTGTTCTTTAACCGAACATCTTATTCAAAGCAATAATATCAAAAAAGTTAAAATCGTTGCTTACGAAACAGATAATGGAGTGATTGAGTATTCACAGGCTGCATTTAACTATTTAAAATCATGACTATATTAGAAAAAAATAAAAAATTAAAAAAATTACCTGTTCAGATTTATGGTGGTAAAAAACTATTTCTATCTGGCTGTAAATTCTATGAAATTGAATTAATTACTTTAAATGAATTCGCCCCGAGGTTTGCTTCTGGGAGCATACTTTATTATTTGGGAGATACTCAAAAAAGGATCTTATTCCATGATATTGATATAACGCAATCGCTCGGCTTAGAACTTTGTAAACATCATAAGATGCCGGATATTATCTTTTACAATAGAACACGGAACTGGTTATTTCTAATCGAAATTGCCACGTTTCGTGGGCCTATTACACCCAATAGGTTAACTGAACTCAACGAGATATTCAGAAATAGCAATGCCGGAATTGTTTTTGTTTCAGTATTCCCGAGCTTCAAGGTATTCAACAAATATGCAAATTGTATTGCCTGGGATACTGAAATATGGATAGCCGAAAAGGAGTTATATTCGCATCTGATTCATTATAATGGCGACAAATTCTTTGGGCCGAGATAATATAATATTAATATCAACACTATGATACGTAAATCATTTATAAACAAGCTTTTTAACGGATTCTCAATCCAAAGGTGGAACGACAAGCTGAGGCCGCTCGAGTTAATACAAATGGACAAACATGCTCACAAGATGATTATTGCATATAGCCTGGCTAAATACGAAGAAGAGCGCGGCGCCGAATTCGACTGGATAGATATAATCAGGGGCGGCATCTATGAACTCCTGAAGCGAATTGAAATATCCGACATCCAGTCCCCTGTTTACAAGGAAATATCAAAAAACAAAGAACTGGTACAAAAGCTGAACAGTCATGTTTACGAATCGCTCGAACCGGTGATCGGCAATCCGGTAATAAGGGACGAAATTAAAAAATACCTGACTGAACCGGGTTTCATTAACCCCATGAGCAAGCGAATACTCGACGCCGCCCATAAATACTCCAGCTATTGGGAATTCCAGATAATCAAAAATATTAATCCCCAGGGCTACCAAATAGAGGATATTGAAAAGGAACTCGTAACTGACCTGGATACTTTTCTGGACCTGGACGGGATTACAAAGCTGAAAAAGAACCACCAGATAAAAAATTTCATTGACCTGTGCGGGCAAATGAGGTACCAAATAAGGTGGGGCCATTTGCCGAGGGTTCCAAAGACTTCTGTATTGGGCCATATTATGATGGTTGCATCGATGTCGTATTTCCTCACAATGGAAATACCAAATCCATGCAGGAAAAGAATTTACAATAATTTCTTCGGCGGCATTTTCCACGACCTTCCCGAAGCCGTTACAAGAGATATAATTAAGCCGGTAAAGGATTCTGTTTCCGGGATGTCCGAAGAAATTAAAAAAATCGAAATGAAACTTGCCGAGGCAGAGATTTATCCGCACATAGAGAAATCGTGGCACAGCGAAATAAGGTATTTTACAGTCGATGAATTCAGAAGTAAAATTACAGCCGATGATAAGCCAACATTTACATCCAGTGATGATATCAACCTCAAATTCAATAAAAATAAATACAATCCCTACGACGGCGAGTTGATTGGCGCAGCAGATAACTTTGCGGCATTCATGGAAGCATGGAGCTCAATTCAGTACGGCATAAAATCAAATGAGTTGATGGATGCAATGGCCAATATCGGCAAACGATACGAAAACAAGACTATAGCCGGAATTCCCATTTCCGAACTGTATGATGGATTCAGGGAAAGATAATCAAAAAGTATTTAAAAAAGAATATTAACAGCCCGAAGCAAGCTTCGGGGTATCTTTGAAGAACACTCTATTAAACAATTAAAATCTAAAATATTAAATCCACATTGCAGGATTAAATCTCGGCGTCGTCGTCCTGCGGCAGGTAGCGCATCCTGTAGCCAACCCCTCTGATGCTTTGTATCAATGGTCGCGAACCGTCTTCTTTTTCGATTTTTGAACGCAGCCTTTTAATATAAACATCTATAATATTGGATTCAGGGTCGAAATTATGTTTCCAGACATGCTGAGTGATAGTGCTGCGGCTGAGAATACGGTTTTTATTGCGAATCAGGTACTCCAGCAGCGCATATTCTTTTGTTGTAAGCTCGATTTCCTTGCCGAACCTGAAAGCTAAGTGCGAAACGGTATCGAGCAAAAGGTCGCCGCAGCGAAGCTTGGTAGATTTTTCAGGACTTGAGCGCCTGAGAATGGAACGAAGCCTGGCAGCAAGCTCTTCGAAACTAAAAGGCTTGGGCAGGTAATCGTCGGCTCCCAGGTCCAATCCCTGCACCCTGTCTTCGGTGGTGCCGCGTGCAGTCAGCATCATTACAGGAGTGGAAATTCCGGCCTGCCTAAGCTCCCTGAGCAGCGTAAAGCCGTCTTTGCCGGGTAGCATTATATCGAGCAGGATAGCATCGAATTGGTTGTTCATGGCTAATTCCAAGCCGGTAATACCGTCGCCCGCCACTTCGACTATATACCTCTCTTCTTCGAGGCCGTGTTTAATAAAACTTGCAACTTTCCGTTCGTCTTCAATAACCAATATTCTCATTTATAAATACCTTAGCTAAATTTTACAAATAAAAGTAATTTCCTCTTTATCACTACTTTTAACCAAACCTAAACCTGTTTCTCATTAAAAGTTAATTCTATTTTAATTTTTTCAAAAACGAAAATTAATAAAAATATCGTCATTTTAAAAGAAAAATTAACAATTATTTAGCAATGAAAACCGGAAGAACTTCTTTTTCTCCGTTAGAATACTCAATAACGACATAATACATGCCGTTATCGGCAATAGAACCATCCTCGCGCCTGCCGTCCCATTTTTCGCAGTAAGCATATCCGGGCTGCTTCTCGTTGCCTCGGGCTATAACAGTTACCAGCCTGTTGTTTTGGTCAACTATGTAGATGTTAACTTTCACTTCGCCGGGTGTTTTGTAAACAATGTCGCATGTGTTGTGAATCGGAGGATTGAACGGATTGGGAGCAACGAAGTTGATATATTTAGTTTTAACCAAACCGAATTCATCTATCAGGGTATCTTTTCGCACACACGAACCCGCGCAGCAAAACCGCAGATAAACACAATCCGGCGCATTAAGTGGCGGGCTCCATTGGTAACGCCCCTGAGCCACTGGCACTTCGGCAAAAATTGTATATGTATTGCTTTCGGGATTCAGCATTGCAATTGTGACATTTTCGCAAGAGTATTCGAATCCGGCAGCTTCCCAGGTAAAAACTTTGCCGGGGCAGGCATCCTGCGGATTTTCATATTTCACCCTGAATTCGGCAGGCCTGAGTTTCAGTGTAAAATAATCGGATGTATCGATTAAAACATACTTTCTGTTTATAGTTCTGATATACAGCAGGCTGTCCGAATCGAGTCCTTCGCATTCATATAAATCGTTTATACAAGGAGCCGTTTCTGTAAAATTGAAAGTATCTTTTCCGCTGACATCATGGAAAGCCCAGGGGGTCCACTGGATGGTTTTACCGGTTTTATACCCATATTCCAGATAAACTGAATCAACGCATAATTCTTTGCCTGTAAACAAAATATCTTCACCAGCAAAGTATTCGCTTTTTTCGAACTCATCGAATCTTAGGGACGGATAATTAATTTTCACAAGCGAGGTTCTATCCTGGATTTTTCTATTTTCATTATTAACTACATAGAAATAACCTTCTTTGCCAATCAGTGATTTGTCAGGTATATAATCATATTCCAGCGAGTCTGCCCAGTTATCAACATTTGTTGCCACTACGAGCGAACTGTCTGATTCCCTGCCGTTTACCACTTCCCTGAATTCAATATTCACCGTTTTTGAATTACGGATAATATTATGCCATTTTATAGTCAATGGCTCACCTGGGCATACATCGACCGGCACCGGCGAAACAATTATCGGGTCGGTCACTTCGAGTATATCGAGTATCTGCGTGCCGATGAAGTAAGTGCTGTCGAAAGTAGTAACAACGAGGTCGTTG
>DAINRZ010000353.1:0-4503 GCA_036741575.1 Kapaibacterium sp. (SeqCode) | reverse complement strand
TTGTTGGAGACTTGCACTCCTTAGCAGTGCGACCTGCCGGTCGCACATAAAAAAAAGCTGCCAGATTAATTATCCGGCAGCCTTCTTTGGTGTCTTATTCTAATCGATAAACTATTTGTTAACTATTATGCGCAGAGTCTCGGTGTTATTGCCATTGATAAGCTTAAGGTAATAAACCCCGCTCACCAGGTTTTTCGTATTATACTCAATCGTGTAAGATCCTTTTTCCAAATAAGAACCAATAATGTTTTCCACCCTGGCCCCCATAGAGTTATACAGGTCGAGTGATGTATATGAAGATGCGTCGAGCGTTAGGTTTATCTTGCCGGCCTGTCCAAAGGGATTTGGCTGAGCAGATAATCTCGAGTTGTGGCCTGCAGTATAGATTTCTTCTACGGTGGTCGGTATCACTTTGCCGGTTAGGTCAATATCCCAGCTGTCGCTTATGCCTGCGGGTTCGGTAACAGTAATATGAACTTTTGCAGTTTTGGTGCCGCTGCCGGATTTTTTAGGTGCGAATTCTACGACGAGATCGTTCAGGCAAGCGTCTTTTGCAATGGTTTTTTCGCCGCCGCCGGTTTTAATCATAAAGTCGCCGTCTGTATCGTCGGTTACTACGGATTTAACTCTTATCTGGCTGCTGGAAGTATTTTTAATACCACATTTAATAGTTTCGGTTGTTTTTTCGCCTTCCATTACGGTTTTTGCAAATAATACTTCTTTTACATTCTGCTCGGCATCGAACACGAACCAGTCGCATTTTAAAGATATCGACGGAAGTGTTTCCTGGCATAGGAAATCATCGGCTTTTACTTTTGCTGTAATTTCTGTTGGCGATTCCGGCGGTGTGGAAGAGTAACCTATTTGTAAATCAAAACTTTCGTTGTTCTTTAGCTTTTTGCCGGCCGGTAGATTCTTAACTTCGAAAAGGCCGGGAGTGGAGAAAGTAAGCCCCTGGATAGTTGTTTCCGGCCCAACGTTTTTAATAGTTACTGTTTTTGCCTGAGTATCATCCGAAGGTTTCCCAAAATTGAGAGTATTAATTGATAAAGTAATCTTGGGTATGCTCGATTCCGGCGCAGTATAATTTCTGTTTATGGTCAGGTCTTTGCCGGGTGCAGTAAATTTCAGTTCGACCGCCCTGCTTTTGCTTGCCTGGTCGCAGCCGTAGCCTGAAGTATAAGAAACCCTGCAATAAGGGCTTATTTGCATTGTATGGACAACTTTCCTGATATCCCTTATTGTTTCTGCTTTGGTTTTTGGAAATAATATCAATCCACCTGTTTGCCTTGGTATATATTTGAATGTTTCGTTAGGATCCTGGCCGATAGTAACAAAATTCACAACGATATTCCTTTTCTTTGCTTCTTCGAAAATCCAGGTTGCCACATCCATAGTCCATTCCTTAAATCTTTCGGGCTCGGTGCGGTTTGTAACAAAAACGATTGCCCTGGGGTAATCAGGGGTGGTTTTTTGGTCGAACATTCCAAAAGGCCAGGCATTGTGCTTAAAAGCGTTACCGTAATCCGAGGGGCCGTTTGTTGTCACCATTCCATCCACAACCGTCTTCAGCCAATCTTTATTAGAGTCGAAGTTTGCAACCATTGCAGATTCACCCACATATGATACTAACGCGACTTTCGAGTTCTGCACCCACCTCATCGAGTCCATGGTTGACTTTATGGCATCCTTAACCCATGTCAGTGATCCGTCGTTCATTGTTGGTGTGCAGTTGACAATGAACATAAGCTGCAGGGGAATGGTATCGCCTGTGGGGGCGCAGCTAAGAGTGTGGTTCATCACGACGCCGTTTTCCTTGATTTCGAAATTGCTTGCCTTGTAGGCCTGCTCTGTCAGGTAATTGTCAAGGCCGGCAGCATCGCGGGAGAGATACCTGATAGATACTTCAGGGTATTTGGAATAATCGGCATTGTAAAAATACAATGCCTGTGCCTTTAATGTATCTGCCATCAAAAGGCTTATTATCACTAGAAATAAACCGGTATTCAGCACTTTTTTCATTTGATCCGTCCTATTATATTTATCACATAATTTTTCTGCCATTTTTAATGAAAGACACTTTAAAGTAGCTTTCGTTTCAAAAAAAAAAATTATTCTTAATTTTTATTTTTAATTTAATATTTATAATTAATTGCTGTAAGTTGAAAATTCCGGGAAAAGTCTTATTTTTCCATTTTTTTTTGCTTTATGTAGCAGTTATTGTTACATTATGCTAATAATTAGTGTTACAATTTGTAGTATTTTGTTAATTGATGTGTTAATATTTAGTTAGCGGATGTGAAACAAGTTCTGAAAATAGGCACCAGGGGCAGCGAATTGGCTATGTGGCAGACTTGCTATGTTAAGAGCCTCATAAGCGGGAAATTCCCTGGTATAAAAATTGAAATCAAGGAAATAACGACAAAGGGCGATTTAATACTCGACCAAGAGCTGCATAAAATCGGCGACAAAGGTTTGTTTACAAAAGAACTTGAAAAAGAACTTCTTGCCGGCACTATCGATGCTGCCGTCCACAGCCTGAAAGATATGCAGGTGGAGATGCCCGAAGGATTGGAAATTGCTGCCGTCACCAAAAGGCACAATCCATTGGATGCATTGGTTTCGAAAGATAAGGGGCTTTCTATCCAAAATTTAAGGCAGGGCGCGGTTGTGGCTACGGGTTCGCTACGTAGAAAGGCACAGTTGCTTGCCCTAAGGCCCGATTTGCAAATAACAGGTCTTAGGGGGAATATCAATACCCGGCTTAGTAAATACGAAAATTCCGGCTGGGACTGTATTATTCTTGCTGCTGCCGGCCTGGAAAGGCTTGGCAAGCAATCGTATATTGCACAGTACATACCCGATGATGTTATTATTCCTGCTGTTGGCCAGGGGGCTATTGCTGTTCAGGTATCCAAAAGCAATACTTTTGCAGGTGAGATTATTAGTAGTATTATTGATATCAATACTTTCATATGCACACTTGCCGAGCGTGAATTCCTAAGGGTTATGGGAGGCGGATGCCGTACTCCCATGGCTGCCCATGCCAAAATTAGCGGCGATAATCTGGTAATATCGGGTTTGGCTGCGGCTGAAGACGGTTCGTCGATAATTAAAAATTCTGTTTCGGGAAGCATTGATTTACCAGACAAAGCAGGCGCCGAGCTTGCTGAAATAATATTGTCTTCGGGCGCCTCGGCATTTATTAATGAATATTAGTTTTTGTGTTTAATAAATAAGGTTAAATATGCTAATCTATGATGTAAAACGGTTCAGGCGGCTCAGAAACAACGGTATCATCCGCAATATGGTCCGTGAAACTGTATTAACAAAGAATGACTTTATTTACCCGCTGTTTTCCATTCACGGCAGCAAAATTAAAAATCCGGTCAGGTCGATGCCCGGCGTATTCCAGATGTCTGTCGAGAATATCGTGGAAGAATGCAAAGTAATTAGGGATAAGGGAATTCCTGCAGTCATTCTGTTTGGTATCCCCGAAACCAAAGACCCCATGGGCAGCGATGCTTATTCACCCGAGGGCATTATCCAAAAGACAATCAGGGCAATTAAGAAAGATGTTGGCGATTTGCTGGTCATTGGCGACGTCTGCATGTGCGAATACACTTCTCACGGCCACTGTGGCATTGTGGACGGCGAGCATATCCTGAACGACGAATCGGTGGAATTGTATGCTAAAATCGCGCTTGCACAGGCAGAAGCAGGTGCCGATATGATTGCCCCTTCGGATATGATGGACGGCAGGATAGCTGTCATCAGGGAAACATTGGACGACGAGGGATTCGAGAATATACCTATTATGAGTTATGCCGCTAAATTTGCTTCTGCTTATTACGGCCCTTTCAGGGATGCTGCCGAGGGAGCGCCTAAGTTTGGCGACAGGAAGTCGCACCAGATGGATATTGCTAACGGCAACGAAGCCCTGCGCGAAGTGGAGCAGGATATTGCCGAGGGTGCCGATATCGTAATGGTCAAGCCGGCCGGACCTTATTTAGACATTATCTATCGGGTGAAACAGGCTTACGGCCTGCCGACGGCTGCCTACCAGGTAAGCGGCGAATATTCCATGATAAAGGCTGCAGCCCTAAACGGCTGGATAGACGGGCAGAAAGTCATGGTTGAATCGCTGACTGCTATCAAACGCGCCGGAGCCGACATGATCCTGACATATTTTGCGAAGGAAATGGCCGAGTACCTGGACAATCTCTAAGCTTTGGAATTGCATTATTTACTGCCCCCTGTGCGGTTTGTATGCTATTAGGGGCAAGAGGGCAGTAATGACACTGCCAGCTGATTATTTCGGGGGATGCAGGTTGATTATTAAACATGATATTAAGAGGCGATGGATATTGGCGGGCAATAATTGATTTATTTGTTTCCCATCAGCAAGAGAAACACTCCAGAAACAAGCTTCGATGCATAAAATAATCCATAATGGCTTCCGCTTTCAATTCTTCGTCAGGATAATCAGTAACAATTTCATCT
>DAINRZ010000352.1:0-4530 GCA_036741575.1 Kapaibacterium sp. (SeqCode) | reverse complement strand
TTGCTTCGGAATTATTTAATAAGCTTTTAATATTTCTTAACGGCGAGTTAAAAACTCTATGGCTGATTTCTAAAATTTAAGTATTTTTATATATGTAATATATTACTTATACAAGGGAATCATGCAAAAGATGTTTGAAATATTCGGTTCGGTATTTCATATTGCCCAGCAGTGGCAGAATATTACCGACAAAGCAATCCAGCCTAGAATAGGAATGACGGTGAAACAGTGGCTGTTAATAGCAGTACTGGAAAAGATTTTCCCCGATTACCCGCCTACAATTAATCAGGCAGCCGAGGCCTATGGCACTTCGAGGCAGAATATTATGAGAATGGCGCTCGATTTGCAAAAGAATAGATTTGCAATCGTTGCAAACGATCCCTTAGATAAGAGAATACAAAGAATAGTAATTACGGGAAAACACAAGATGCTGTTTGAGAACTCAAATAGTATTGAATGGCAGGAAAAGACAATTAAAAATCTGTTCGTGGGACTCGAGGAAACCGAAATTGATTTATTCCATGCAATTACTAAGAAACTAATAGGCAGAATTAACGAAATTAAGAAGTAAAAAATTGAAACAATAGGTAATATATTACGTATTATATCCGAAAGTGAAATATATTTTGGATTATAGGATGAAAAGATATTTATTAATTATTTTGGCAGGTATTATGTCATTATCATGTTCGACACCACGGAAAATATTCGAAAAGGAAGTAGCAGAAAACCTTAGCAAGGTAGATTCGGTAAAAGAAATCGTTAATGAAAAGGATTTGCATGGACTGCCCCGGCCTGTTCAAAGATACCTAAAGTATACTAACATCATTGGTAAAGAGAAAGCAAAAGTATTTTCGATAAAATTTAACGGGCAGTTTAAAATGAAACTTGATGCCGACTGGATAAATGTAAGTACAGAGCAATATAATTTTATTGCCAGTCCGGCAAGGATTTTCCATATCCGGGGCGCCAAGGGTTTTATACCGGTTTCCGGCAGGGATGCATATATAGACGGCAAAGCAAACATGCTGATTAAAGTAATGTCATTATTTACAGTCGAAGATGCAAAAGGGTATGAAATGGATATATCCGAGCTGGTAACTGTATTGAATGACATGGTATATTGCCCTTCGGCATTCCTGGGCGATAATATAAAATGGGAGGCAATCGACGATACCTCGGCTATGGCAATTATTACTGAACATGGTATGAGCGCTTCGGCAATATTTTTTTTTAACGAGGAGGGTTAACTTAACAATTTTGAGACCGATGACAGGTACAGGGTTGTTTCAGAAACAGACAGGACAAAAACCAGATGGTCCACTCCTTTCAGTAATTACATCGAAATCGATGGGATAAAAGTGCCGTCGTACGGCGAAGGCAGGTGGCATATGGATTCGGGTGAATTTACATATGCAAAATTTACACTCAATGAATTAACTTACAAATATTGATGGGTGCTGATGGTGATTTTATTGCAATATTGTTAGATCATATAATACTAAAATAAAACTGCTGAATATAAAAAAGCAAGGGGCTGCATCAAGAAATCCAGCCCCATCAAAAAATTGCTATCTATCAATTAAAAGAACAGATATCCTGCTAAGAGGGCCCTGATATTCGAAACCGATTTAGTATCTATAACTTTCATCTTATCAGTCTTATCGATCGCACCGTAAGCTGCCTGAGTATATTCGATTTCACATGCAAATTTCACCTTGCCGACAGTCCATATCACTCTTGGTGCAACTCTTAACACGCTTTCGATGTCCGAACCCCTTCCAAAAAACGTACCGCCGGAGATAATGTCTTCCGCAGCACCCATATTCTTTGTGTAACCACCGAAAATGCTTATTTCAACGTCCTTACCGTAAGATAGCTCACCCCATGCAGATAGCAGGTTGGAAGGTGTATATTCTTCTGTTTTTGCTACTGAATCGACTGCTTTGACCCAATAGCCGCTGAGCATGGTCATATTTGCGAGGTTCTGGCCATAAATACCTTCGAGTTTTACGCTAAAATCACCAAAAACGAGTTTAGCGAATGCCATTGCTGCATAGCTGTTTACCATATTGTCAGTCTTTACACCAAGGAATGAAGTCCTGGGTTTAAGCATTTTGTATTCGCCGCCAAACCCAAAAAGGTGAGTTCCTGCTTTGAATTTGAATGTTGCATTTAAATCAGGGACAACGGCATCGCGGGAAGCTTCTGATGTATTGCCGGATATTTCCTTGCCGGCATCCATTATAGGTGCGAAGCTCTGGAAATCCCTCTGGCTGCATGCAGCGAGAATGATATCCATAAAACCGAGTTTTTGTGTCAGCCTAATCTGCGGATTTCTGGAGAATGGCTGGAATGGCACGCCTGTATTAAAAGAAACGACACCCGGGAAATTATCTTCGATAAACATGGGATGCCAAAACTGGCCTACCATCAGATGAGTATTCTCCCATTCCAACTTTAGAAAAGCATGCCTTAGCCTGAATGTGTTGATATTACCTTCGGCAGAACCAAAAAAGGCGCCTTCAATAATACCAGATGTTTTCGCCCCAAGAAAATCAGGGGCTGTAATCTTTCCTGTAAGTCTTGTCTGGATAGAGAGAATATTTAAGCTCGGAACCCCATTAATATCATCGCCGTTGGCGTCGAGTAGTTCTTTCTTCGGGTACAGCAAAAAATGGTCTTCCCTTATCGTAGCACTTTGTCTTGTATCGAAAGCAAAATCGGTTTTGACAAAACCGGAGAACTTTATTCCAAAATCCTGTGTGGCTGGGGGGACATCCTTCTGGGCAAATAGATTGATATTAAACAGAATACCAAGCAATATTGCAGTCAGTATCGAGTAATTCAGTTTTTTCATAAAATAGCCCTTTAAAAGTAATATAACAAATTTTAGAATTATAATTCCAATTTTCATACCAATTTTCAATTCATTTTTAAGTCGTTGCTAATTAATTATTTAGCCTTGCTTTAATATCATTTTTTACTTTTATTCCTAAAAAAATTTATCTATATTTCACAATAATCAATATACATCATTTAGGATATATGCTTATGATTACGAAAAATATAATTACCTTATCGGCAGCATTACTTCTTTCTTCATACATTTTTTTTAACGCTTCAAAATCCGGCGAGGGGAGTTTCAGTTACGATAAATTCGAAACACCCAAATATTGCGGTACAACGTGCCACGGAGATTTCTTCAGGCAGTGGCAGCAGTCAATGATGTCTCAGGCCTACACTCACCACTGGGATGAGATTGAATATTTTAACCTGGCTGTGCCCCATGCCGAGAAAGACCCAAAAGTTGCCGAAGTGAAAGCAGGCTGCAACGGCTGTCATGCGCCCCTCTCTTATCTGGCCGGCGATGTGCCGCCGCCAAGGCCCGAAATGAATTCGCGGGCAAATGAAAGCGTTTCCTGCGACGTATGCCACAGTATAACGGGTTTTGAAGGAGATACGCCTTACAAGATATCATTAACAAGCTTCAAGAGAAACCATAATAGGGATCTTAGTCCAGAGCCACCTCGTGAAAGCTTACTGCGAAAATCGCCCAAGGATTCTGTAGCCCCTCCCTGCAAACCCCAGCTTCCTGTGTGGAAGATTTTTGCATCTGGAGGCACATCTTTTTCCAAAGAACGATCTGTCACATTTTTGGGAAGTCGTTTGGGAGTGATCACAAAGGTCTCACAGCCAGCCTTTGAGAGATACTTGAGGAACTTCAGCGGACGTTGAACACCGCTCTCCCCCACTGGAGGAAACTCATTTACTATCATCAGTATCTTTGGCTTATGCTTCATAGATATTCCTAAGTTTGGATATCATTACATCCATCATGAATCCCTTTTCCACCGTAGCTTTTGCTGCCTTACGCAGTTCACAAAGATCATGAGCATCTTTGGCAATGCTGAGGATAGCTTCAGAGAGCGCAAGTACATCACAAGGAGGTACCAACAGTCCATTTTTCCCGTGCTGAATTACTCCATCGATCCCCTGTCCTTGTACTCCTACGGTTATCAGACCCGCTTCCATTGCCTCAAGATACACAATTCCAAACGTCTCCTTCCAACTTGGCAGCACGAAGGCATCAAATAGCGGATAGAGCATCCGTACTTCACAGTTTTGCAATCTACCGGATAGTTTTACTCGATCCTCAAGGCACAATTCAGAAATTAACCTACGCAGCTTCTGCTCCTCATCACCTCCGCCCACAATTACCAACACAACAGCCACTCCGCTATCCGAAACTTGCCGTACAGCTTTCAGAAGTATATCAAAGCCCTTTGTTGGCACCAAGTTTCCTACCGAAAATATCTTTAATGTATGGGAATCTTTTGCATTTAGGGACAGGAAGTTCATGATCTCCGTCACTACTGCTGACGGTTGTTGTGTGGAATCTACGTCCCTTGGCACTATCGCAGTCCCTGTCACAGTTATCAAACTGCCTTTTTGAGACTGTTGAACCAATTTTGAAAGATGCTCATTCACCGTAATTATATGGCTCCAGTTTTGTAATGCTTTGCAAAG
>DAINRZ010000351.1:0-4530 GCA_036741575.1 Kapaibacterium sp. (SeqCode) | reverse complement strand
CGGCTAAAGCCATGTGTTGCTGCAATGTTTTCGCAACTGGCGGCTTTAGCCGCCGTTTGCAGGTTTCATCCCCCCCTGCCGAGGCGCACGTCCGTGCGCCTCTACATCAGAATCCGATCTTTTAATAAAACGCCCTCCGGCCTAAAGGCCAGGGCTGTCACAATTTTAATAATGTATCATATTAGAGCAGGATGAACACTATTCCAGCCATACCTTTTTTACTGCCCTCGACCTTCCTATAAATATTCCTATGCCTCCTTTGATATTCCCTCTGATGTTGATACCGGATGTACCGAATATCTCATCGTCCGAGCTGCCTTCGTACCTGGTGGTGAAGAATTCGTAGAAAGGCTTATCCCACGAAACAATGTGGCAATAATAATTCCCGGCATTAATCATTTTTATAACCTCGGTTGAATCCGAAAAGTAGTAATAACTTATACCCAGCAGCGGGTATGAAATCCTGCCGTTTTTCAGGGTATCGGAAATCTGATATGCATAATCGACCCAACTGCTGTATGGTTCTCCTTCATTTTGGTAAGCAAAGCCGGTATAAGCGCTTTCTGATTGCGGCTTAAAATTGGCTGTCACCTTGTAGTCCCAGTAATCATCATAGTATGGGTCTTCCGATTTGACAATATTTAATTGAAAGGACTCTATTACTACGGTATCTGGTATAGTCGTTGCTGCCTCGGCTTTCATATTGCCGGATTCTACTGAGATACTATATTTACCCCCAATAAGCGGAATAATCTCATTATTGTAATAAAAACCGGATTGGCTGTCGTATTCCAGAGAATACTTCATCCCGTTATATTCTATGTAAGCAACTGCATCAGTAATTATTGCCTTGGCATTATCGTATCGTTCGAGAGGTGGCAGAGTCCTTGTAATCCTTATATTTGAAATAGGTTTGCCAGCTTCGAGCACACCACGGATTACTAATTGTTCCTGGTAAGGCAGCGAAGGATTCTCTATGATTTCCTCGCACGAAAACAATGCTAAACTCAATATTATCAATAAGATTGTTTTTTTCATTTAAGCCTCAGAATTTAAAGTTTAGACCAAAAGTAGGTATAATTGGGAACAGTGATATTTGCTTCAGGACTTTCCGGGCACTTTCTCCATCCCAATTGTCCCAGTCATAACCGATATACCATGCAAAAGGATTTTTCCTGCTGTAAATATTATAGATACTAACATAGAATTGGAAGGGCTTGCCGAACCATTCGAAGTTATGCATGAAATTGACGTCCAGCCTGTGGTAGGGCGGCAGCCGGAATCCGTTTCTGTCCGTATATTGGTAATGCTCATTTTCGTAATAACCATTTCCGTTTTCTATGGATATATCATCGAGAAGGTAAGTCCCTGTGGGCATAGTATATGCCTGTCCTGTGCCGTAAACCCAGGCTGCGGATAATTCCCATGAATCAGACATTTTATAAGTCATGACGACCGATATATCGTGCCTGCGGTCGTACCTTGGGAAAAACCATTTGCCACCGTTTAGCTCTGCGAAATGCCTTTTTGTCCACGAGAGAGTATAACCTATCCATCCGGTAAAACTGCCGATTCTTTTGTTGAGGAATACTTCAAATCCATAAGCTTCGCCGTTACCGCCGACGAATTGCTCTTCGAGCGGAACCCCGAAATTGAAATCGGCGCCGTCCCTGTATTCCAGTATGTTTTTCATGTCTTTATAGTATATTTCGGCAGTTAAAAGGTATTCGCCGCCAAACAGCCTTGTTTCCATTCCTGCCGATCCTTGGTATGACCTTGAAGGTAATACATCTTTGGTCGAAGGAAACCACAGGTCGGTCGGCAGGGTAATATCATTGCGCACAAGCAGGTGCAGGTACTGGTTGGCAACGGCAAAAGCGGCATTTACCGAGATGTCCTCGCCAATAGCATAAGAAGCGGAAATTCGCGGTTCGAGGTTCAGGTAGTTGCCGTTTTCGAAGTAATAAAGCCTGCAGCCGATATTTGACGATAGTTCAGGAGTAATCTGCCATTCATCCTGCAGGAATAATGCTGCATCGACTGCATTGATGATGTTTTCGGGCAGGTTGTTGTTTTCATCACCCAGGAAGTCGGTCACGGCATAAGACCTGAATTTATGCCATGTCATTTCCACCCCGGCTTTTATGGTATGCTGTTGCACAGGAAAATACTGCATATCTGCCCTGAGAGTAACATCCTCGATACCTGAGAAAATATCGAATGTGCGCTTCAGTTGCTTTTCTTCGAGTTCTGTATCAAAGCTGTAATCCGTATAAATAAGCGAGAAATTTGTAAACATTGTGGGCGACACGATATGCATCCATCGCAGGTTGCCTGTTTTATTACCCCAATAAATGCTAACGCCGTCGTTTTCTTCTTCCGGTGTCTCGAGTACATCCCTGCCAAAGAAACCGCTGGCAAATACCCTGTCGTTTTCCGAGATTTTATAGTTTATCTTGGCATTCAGGTCGTAGAAGTAGTATCCGGGCACATCATCATCGTCCGAAAAAGCAAGGCTTGTGAGAATATCCAGGTACATCCGCCTGCCCGAAACCATGAATGTTATGTCATCACCGATGGGGCCTTCAATCAGTAGTTTTGCATTTATAAGGGATATACCTCCCGAACCGGTAATTCTTTCCTTTGTGCCTTCCTTCATAGTCATATCGAGCACACTGGAAAGCCTGCCCCCGTATTCAGCCGGGAAAGCGCCTTTTATCAACCTGATATCCCTTAATGCCTCTGAATTAAAGGTGCTGAGGAATCCGCCAAGATGGCTGGGATTATATACGATTACCCCGTCCAGCAGCGTCAGGTTTTGGTCGGGGCTGCCCCCGCGCACATAAAGGCCGCTCGATAATTCAGTTGATTGCTTGATACCCGGCAGCAATTGCAGAGCCCTGAATACATCAACCTCGCCAAGTGACGGCAATTTCCCAATCACAATCGGATTAATTTCCACTTTCCCGATATTAGCCGTTGGTTTCGAAATCCTTTCTCCTTCGACCACAACATCTTCTGTGGTTACATCCTTTGTAATTAGTGAAATATTGTACTTTAAATCTTTCGTTCCTTGTACTGATATGGTTTTTTCATATTTCTCATATCCTATTCCGGAAACTACCAATTTATAAGCCCCGTCTTCTATTCCGGGCAGCGAATAGAAACCGAATTTGTTTGTCACCGCTCCCCTAAGGGGCTTAGCACCTGCAGTCGAGTCAGCAGGGTAAAGCATTACCGTAATACCTATCACATACTCACCTGACTTTGCTTCGGTTATTGTGCCTGCAATACTGGCTTTTGAATATGAATTATGGGGAAGAAAACACACAATTAAAAAAACCATGAATAGAATGCTATTGATTTTAGCCATCAGGCTCCCTAAAAATATTTTTAAAAACACAAATAATTAAAGTACTTTCGAATTAAATTAAAAATAATTTTAAAAGTTATTTAATTGATGCATTCTACACGGAAAAGATGACAAATAAATTACAATCTTTATTTGAAAATAGAAGGTAAATGGCACACATTAATTTTTTGGGGACTCAGCAAAAAGTTTTTGGATCAGTCTGTTAGCATATACTAAAAGCGAGTCTTAGTCCCACTTTGAATGGGGTTAGGGGGATGATCTTATTATCCGATCCTTAATACATCTATCAACTCCTTCCATATTATCCATTACTTCTATATCAGTAAACCTTAATGTAAAATTACCTATCTCACTTAATTTAATATCCCTTTCTCTATCAGCTACCAACTTAAAATCATGAGTTACTCCATCGATTTCAATTATTAATTTCAATTCCCTGCACATTAAATCAGCTATGTAATTGAGAATTGGCCTTTGTCTCAGAAACTGATAACCCATCATTTTTCTATTACGAAGCAATTCACTCCATATCCATAGTCATCCCCCTTAATCCCCCTTCGAATGGGGACTATTCCTGGCTTGTTTATATGGATTCTAACTTGGAATTTCACTAATTTCTCTCAAAAATAAAAAGAAATTGAATTATATTACCGTGTTCAATAATAAATATAATTAAATCTACTCCCCAACTTTTTCACCTGACACAGATAAATCAATGATATTAATAATTATTCTCTGATTATAATAAATCTTTTGAATTTCCTTGTTTTTCTTTTTCCTTGTTTTCTTTTAATTTACTTGTTTTTGATTGACATAAATTCGAATTATTGGAAAATTGGGCAAACATAAACATATTGATATAAAGCGCGCCAGGGTGCACAACCTGAAGGATGTGTCCGTTTCCATTCCGCACAATAAGTTTACGGTAATAACGGGAGTCAGCGGCTCGGGGAAGTCATCGCTTGCATTCGATACAATTTACGCCGAAGGCCAGCGCCGCTTTGTGGAGTCTCTGTCTGCTTATGCAAGGCAGTTCCTCGAAAGAATGAATAAGCCTGATGTGGAATCGATAGCCGGCCTCCCCCCGGCAATTGCAATAGAGCAGAAGCAACCGCAGAAGAATCCGCGCTCTACGGTTGGTACTACAACAGAAATTT
>DAINRZ010000350.1:0-4542 GCA_036741575.1 Kapaibacterium sp. (SeqCode) | reverse complement strand
ATAACCTTTCTGCAGGCAGCTTGCCGCCTGGAGTATTTCAAACGAAGTTCATCGACGATATGGCATCGGCTTATTCAGCTGCCGACCTTGTGATTTCCCGTTCAGGCGCCACCACCGCAGCCGAGTTGTGCGTTGCCGGAAGGGCATCCGTCCTGGTGCCTTATCCATCGGCAAGCAACAACGAACAGGAAGAGAATGCAAGAGTGCTCGAAAAAGCAGGAGCTGCTGTGCTGGTTAAAGATTCGGAGGCAGTCCGGAAAGTGCCTGAATTATTTATTGAATTAAACGCCAAAGATGGAATTATCAGGGAGATGTCGGCCAAAGCAGCCGGGCTTGCCATGCCGGACGCTGCAGTAAATTCTGCAAAGGCTGTTATAGAATTAATTTCAAAATAAAATTCTATTTTTTACATTTGTATAGTTTTATGAATTACTATTTTGAAATATATCAATTATATGGCTGAGGAAACAAATACCGAGGGAACAAGGACTTTTGCCAAAAGGCTCGACTTTTACTGGCAGTTTATAGCTGTATATTCAATTGCCCTGATAATCTTTTCACTTCTGAAAGGTTCAATCGAAGACGGCAGGCTTTCGCTCGCTCTCGACGATCCGCCGGTTATCCTGCTTGGGTTTTTCGTAATCTATTCAGTTGTAGGCTTTTTATATAACCTTTATATGAATAAAAAACTTATCGTAGGAAGCGACTTCGTTGTTTTCAAAAGCAGGGTGCGCCAAAAAAAATATGTACTGGGAGATATTTTAAAAATTTCTTTTGGCAGAGAAAGAAAGAAAAACCTCGAAGGCGCTGCTGATATTAGGATTATTAAATTCCGTTTCAGGAACAGAAGGCGTGTAATTAAAATCAGAACTTCATCATTTCTCGATGAACAGGAAATGGTTAGGAGAATAGAAGCGCTAAGGAGAAAGTTGAAGCAGTAAATGAATTTAACAGCGGTAATATTATTAATTTCAATTATGCTGCCATTTTGCGGCCTTTACGCATTGCCGCCCAAAAAGAATACTGAAATACTCGAAGGCTTTGCCCGTGAAGCAACAGATGATATAGCAGATTATGTTGTTTCGGTGGGTATAAAAAAAATCGTGCTCCGGGCAGAGCCCGAAAAAATTGCTTGGCTTGTGGCAAATCCCCTCATTGCAAAGCTTTCCGAGAAAAACGTTGCAATATTTGAATACGATAGTTCGGGATTGAATGCTGAGATAAGTGTTTTTGTAGTGAAAGCCGAAATAGTTTACGAGCCATATCATGACGACGACTCTTTAGTCAGGAAAGTAAGTTTTTCAGCCGAAGGCAATCTGAAATATAATGGCGCCATTACGCCAATACCTGATAAAAAAAGTTTTTTTTCGGATATAATATCCAGGGATGATATTGATGCCGTCGAGGATAAAAATTTCAGTTACGCCAGGGGAATAGTGCCCGAAAGGGATGACTGGTTCTACAGGAATATCATCGAGCCGGCAATAGTAGTGGGTACGGCCGCAATTACAATTATCCTGCTTTTTACTGTTCGATCGCAGTAAAATTTTATAATGCTATTCTTCCCACACGAAATCAAACAGGATAAAAGACACAGAAATTATCAGCCCGCAATATGCAAACATAATCTGCAAATTGCCCAATGCATCAGCCATTGCAGCGCCTTCGAGCGCCATCGCCGTATTGTCAATTCCAGGAATTATCAATGGTATTAACACAGGGAACGAAAGGACGGGATAGATGGCGCCCCTGGCCGAGGCTTTGGTTATTATTGCGGAAATTATTGTCGAAGCTGCAGCAATGCCAATACTTGCCAGAATATGATTCAGTATGAATACTTCCCAGTTTTTTATAGTTACCGAGTCGATAAAAAGGAATATTAATAAAACAGCGAGAGTATTCAACAGCAGGTTCAGTATAATGTTGAAAAATAATTTCCCGAAATATACTACAAGGGGCTTGACTGTTAGTTTAAGAAATAATATTGTCTGGCGCTCTTCTTCGGCAACGAAACTCTTGGATAGGCCCGTCATTGCCGAGAAGAACATTATTATCCAGATGAAGCCCGATGCAATGCCGTTATTGATTCTTTCGCCGGCAGTACCAAATAGGAACATCGAAACTGATGTCAGTATAAACAACAATAATGTCGTAACAACAAACTTGGTCCTAAGCTCGCTTTTGACGTCTTTCAGGAAGAGTGCATATATTTTACTTATATCTGCCAAAAGATTAAGCCCTTACAACCTGAGTTTGGCGCCGGCCTGTGCAGAAATCTGCTTTATGCTCCAATCGCCGTCGCCGATAAAATCATTGAAGTAATGGGTATATAAGAATTCTACGAATACTGAAATATCTTTGGTGACAGGGTGGGTGAAACCCGCTCCGGCAAATCCGGCTATCCGTATAGAATTTATAGAGCTTATATAATCCTGAGAGCCGGGTACCTTTATCGATTTTACTAATTTCCCGCCGTCTTTATAATTATAGTTTTCGGGGAGAAGTATTTCTCGCCTCAGTTCAGCAGCGTCAGAAAGAGCCAATGAGAAATTAATGCCGGCAATACCGTAGAAATAATTCTTGAAATGATATTCGGCAGCCAGGCTTAGGTTCATAAACACTGTACTTAGCCTAAGCTCCCTGCCTTCCTGCAATTGCATAATATTTCCCGAAGAATCCCTGACATGTTGGATTACACTGTCCGGGGCTGTAAGGTTCGCGGAATTGTCCTCGAAAAACAGCCTTGCCGAGAAAGTTACTTTTGGGAAAAAGCGCCTGCCTGCATAGAAACCGCCATAGCCGCTGAAAGAATTAGTATTGGCAAATTTACCTAGGGCAGATACATTGCCGGTGTTTATAAAATTTACTTCATTCATTGTAGAAGAGCCTCTTAGGAATACCCCCACCTGAATGCCGGGGTCCACTTCGCAGGATTCTATCTCGCCCTTGTTTAGGGCAAACCTGTAGCTGTCGGTTTCGCGGTCGTAATAATAGCAGATTGTCCATGTGGATTTGTTAAGGGCAATATCAGTGGAAGTAATTACCGCCCGGCCCTGGGCATCGGGAGCCAATGGCGTTACCGACACAGGCACCTGCAAAATGCCTTCTTCGAACCTGGGAATATCCACGGCAAGTCCTTCGGACTTTATGGCAGTAATCGACCTGATACCCGAATCATCCACATCGTCGTCCCTCAGTATAATATCGAATTTTTCTTTTTCGGCTGATTTATCGGGGATTTCTTCGGCAATAGGCGGCACAGTATCAACTGCAGCCTCGTATGGGACATAAGACCCTCCTCCCATAGTGCCGTATGCGTCGTAAGCGTCTTTGTCGAAACCGAAACCATATGAATACATGCCGAACGGCTGGCTGCACTCCAAACTGTGCGAGCCATATGGAATATTTATCTGCGCAATTGAATACCTGCTGATGCCAAGCGGCTTGAACATGGCCGAGTCCACATAGCGGCTGTCAAGCCGAAGCGACCTGATGGCATTTGTCGGCACGATAACATTAACCGTATGCTTCCAGAAACCGTTAATAGGTGTGGCAAACCTGTAAGCCGAAAGGAACTGTTGTGTCGGCGTTACTAGCAGCATCATAGGGTCGCCGATTGAATCGCCGTTTTTGTAACCCTGCGAATACTGTGCCACCAGTACAGGCCTGTCGGCTGTAAGCTGGATATTCTGGCTAAGCGTGTTTTCGAAAAATTCGCCGGCTTTCAGGATTTTGACCATTTTGGAGTCTTCGAAAATTTTTGTGTTGTTTTCGTTGGCAAGCACCCTGTAAGTATAGTTGGAGCGCTGGTTGAACATTCCTATATAGAAATGCCTGCCCCAGGAATGTACCGGCGGCATTTGCTCGACGAGGTGGTTGCAGGCGATAATTTTGGCGGGCACATAAGCGCACTGGTGGCCGCTGAATACGGCAATTTTTTTGTTCGACCTGATAACGGAGCCGGTAAGGTCGCACGAGCTGAATTTTTCGTAGGCGGCCGTCACCTGGTAAACTTCCCCTTTGTTTAGTATTACGGTGTAAACTTCGTTGGCCACGTGGTTTTCGGTATTAACTGATGGTAGAATTTTTACTTCGGTTGAATCCTCGGTAGCGATAACGGCAAACTGGGGAGTATAATTAACAGAAACATTGTAGCACATCACCCTGTATTCTTTGCCCAGCACTTCCACAGGCAGCGCCAGGTAAGTGTCTGTTGTCTGGAAACGCCTGTTCAGCCCATAGATTGTGACAGGATTGTCCGAAGTAACATGTACGGATAATTGCTCGATTATCTCGGAGCTCTTCAATTCGGCTTCGGGGGGTATCTTCACATTCTTGACCGTCCTGGCAGGCACAAAAACACTTTCGTCGTAACCGATGCCCTTAATCCTTATACGTACATTGGCATCTTTGTTGCCGGTAATAAAGAATTCCAACTGAAGCATGTTCACTGTGGACGAAGGCTGTGGATTTTTATAATTCCTCATAAAGCAAAGCCAGAAATCTGTCCCTTCGTGATTTTTACGCAGCTTACGCGCTTCC
>DAINRZ010000349.1:0-4549 GCA_036741575.1 Kapaibacterium sp. (SeqCode) | reverse complement strand
CGAATTTAACAACATTTACTGCTAATGCCAGGTACTCGCCATTTGGCGAAAGTACTTTCTCGCCTTATGTCCAGATTGGGCTGGGAGGCAACAAAGGTGGGATTGTAATAAAACCGTCACTCGGGATGGAATACCAGGCTTATCCGGGCCTATCGTTTGTTATCGGGGCCGAATACAACTGGCTCAGGTATTCTCACGGCGAAAATGATTACTGGGCAGAAAAGCTGGATTTGCGTTACGGTTTATTGTTTAAATTCTGAAAGCTGAGAGCATGAAATCATTCAAGGTATTATCGGTTGTCTTGGTAATTATGGGGGTGTTTACTTCCTGCACGGATATTATAGACTGCGAAGCTAATTATGATAAAGATTATTTATTTAAGATGCTTTCGCCGGCTGATTCACTCAAAGCGCTGGATATTCGCGAATTGGATTTCGGGAGCATAAAAATGATGGGGGCAAGCACTAAAAATGTGAGGATAATCAATAACAGCGATACGCTCGATGTATTTGTTTACTCGCTGGCACAAGCAAACAAAACCGGAATATTTACATATTCTTTTCCAGATGGATTCCCTGTTGTTGTTAAACCCGGCGAAGATACGGAAGTATCCGGCAAAATTGCCGCTAAGTTCAATGCCGGCACATACAACACCGGGTACTATTACGATACCCTGTTCATTAATGGCAGCAGCAGCATTTTTATACCGGTTAGAGCATATGTAAGATATTGATTTATAACGAATAATATGCATATTATTATAAATTTTGGTAATTGAATTATTGAGGAGAGGAAAAATGAGAAAAATCTCGACATTTTGGGCAGCATTGCTTGTACTTTGCGCAACTGCAATTATTACAGAAGCCCGCGACAAGGGAGGCGATAACAATACCCAGAGGAAAGCTGCAGGCGTTTACGACATGCAGAAATCAACAGCAGGCAACGTGGAGCTTTACCATACCAATTACGGTATATTAGGATTCGAGCCACAAAAGAATACCGGAGGCGGTTACTGGCCGCGCGGCTCTCAAAACCAGTATATTTACGGTTCCGGCCTTTGGTTTGGAGCGCAGAAGCAAAGCCCCGACGGTACGGGATTGAAAAACTATGTGGAAATAGGCTACAATCCCAATAACGGGCTTTCGTGGTTCGTCCCTGGTATGGTTGCGGACGGAGAAAAAGCAAGCGAAGATTTGAAAGACAAATACAGGCTGTATTTCTCTACGGATTTCAACGAAGATAACGGTGCGCCGATATATGCAGAAGACGGCCCGAACTGGCCATTGTGGATTTCGGATACGGCTAAGAAGTATCATTACGGCGCTTATAAGCACGATTATGTTGGAGATATTGCCGAAAGGAACACTGCCGCCTATCCGCTTGGCCCTCTCTATGTATCGGACGAAGATATTCTTAGCATTTACAAAGATACCGACCTGGAAAAGTACGAGGGCGGCGCCGCCAAGCGAAAGGCCCAGGGCTATCCGCTCGGGCTCGAAATCAGGACTAATGTATATTCCTGGGATAAAGAGGACATGAAAGATATTGTTATTGTTAGCCAGATGATAAAGAATACCTCTCAGGAAACACTATACAACTGCTGGGCGGCAGGCTTCTACGATATAGATTTGGTTTATACACCTTCGGGACCGATAGGCGCCTCGAACGACAGAGCAAAGTTTTTTACAGAAGACGAATCTCTCAACCTCGGGGTTGCCTGGACCGAAACCACCCAAGGGGAGGACGGCAGGAATTTCGGTTATATCGGCATATCAATTCTGGAGTCGCCTGCTGTGGACGGCAGCGGTTTCATCAGGAACGACAAATTAATATACGATCCGGATGAGCAGTTAGGATTGAAGACGTTTTCAACATATAACATCGCCGAAGATATATTAGGCGATGACGAAAGGTATAATTATATGTCGAAAATGACAAAAGATGAAGATACGGGGCCATCGGACAAAAGGATGTTCCTTGCCACTGGGCCTTTCAACATGAAACCGGGCGACGTTGCCAGGGTAACTTTTGCTATTAACTTTGCCATGCCTGCCAAGGGCGGCGAAGCAGACGGCACATTAGAAGATATTGAAGGCCTGAAAGGAAAAGCATACAATAGCGGAAATGCACCCCAAAGCCAGGAATACAACAACTCCCTGACCGGCGCCCTGAAACTGGCCAAAGACCGATACTACAATGTTATCCTGCCTACAATTGTACAAAATGATAATTATAATAAAGCAAATATCGATATCTATCCTAATCCGGCTGGTGATTATATTTACATTCGCAATTTCCCCGAAAGCAACTATGGTTCGGATTACTATATCTACAGCATCGAAGGTATTATCGCAGGTTCGGGAAAGACAGCTTCAAGAATAGATATATCATCGCTGCCGGCAGGATTCTACCAATTCAGGTCAGGGCAATTGAGGATCAACTTCATAAAAATGTAGATGCCAGGGCAATAAAGATTCATCAGGGAATACCCGCCTTTTCCCAAAGCCCGCCGGATTGACCGTTTCCGGTGGGCTTTCTTATTTTTTTAAGATGTAATAGATTTTATACGGCATTAGAAGGGGAATTTTATCTAAAAATTAATATAATTTAATCGTATATTGAATAATAAAATATACAATAATTTATTAAAAAAATTTGAAAAAGGGAGGTATTTTTTATGATGAAAATATTACGATTTACTGTCACTATATTGGCGCTTCTTATAAATTTAAGCCTGGTGAATGCCAAAACACCCATGGAGTATAATAATGAACTTATCGGAATTCAAAACAGGGTAATCACTGCAATGATCGATTTTTCCAATTCAATGAAAGAAATCGACTACACCCTTGCTGAACCGTTTAATGATGTAGATTTAAAGTATTCTGCCCTTGTTGTAATTGCTAAAAATGCCGTAGTGGATATTAAGAAAGAAAAACCGTACAAAAAAGACGACAAGTTCAGGAAATCGCTCGAGGATTTGCTTGTATTCTATCAGACAATTATTATAAAAGATTACAAGGAGATAGTTAATATCATTAAAAAAGGTAGTAATATTACTGCCGGGGACGAAGCAATGCTCGGGTCTATTCAGAAATCGATAACCGAACGCGAAACAGAACTCGATAAAAAGCTTCAGGATGCTCAAAACGTTTTCGCGGCAAAACATGGGATGGGCCTTGAAGAAAACAGGTACCAGAAAGATATTGATAACCTTACGAAAACCACAAACAGCGCTGATATGGATGAAGCCATAGTATATAATGATAATATAGTTGCAATACAAACAAAAGTAATGGATGCTTTTTTAGATCTAACGGATAGGTTTTCTTCGGGTGATCAAAAAGAGATTAAAAAACTGCATGATAACCTGATGAAGGTAACAAAGTCATCAGTCGCCGAAATCAAGAAGATTAAACCGTTCAAGGGTGAAGATGAATTTCGCAAAAAAATGCAGAATTTACTAATATTCTATCAGTCTATAGCAGAAAAAGAATACCGCGAGATTTTGGCGGTTCTCTCGAAAGGTGAAACTGCCACACAAGCTGATTGGGACAGGATATCCGAAATTCAAAAATCGATTACAGAACGTGAAAGTGTCCTGGACCGTGAAATGTCACAAGCACAAAAAGCTTTTTCAGATAAATTTGGTTTTAGGTTGAAATAAATCTGACGGTGGATAAGGTTTGAGTAAAAACACAAATAATATTATAAAAGTATGTTGTAAATTGCCGATAATAATCCGAATATTGATTTTTCTGCATATACAGCAGGAAGTATTTGTAATTTTTCAATAATTTGAAAGGTTTGATATGAAAAAAATTGTGTACCTGCTCTCAATGTCGTTTTTATTAATGACTATATTTATTGGTTGCGGAGGCAACGGCAGCGACAAACCAAAAGATGAGAAGAAAACAGAAATTACCGCAAATGACACAGCAGCGCCCAAAGAAGAAACAAAAGCTGAGAATATGGATGCCAAAAGCTATAATGATAACTTAATCGATATTCAGAATTCTGTGATTACGGAATTTCTGGCTTTGTCGCAAACATTTTCATCCAACGACAAAGCCTCTATCGATGCGGCTTACAAAAAATCGCTCGAAGTGACTAAGAAGGCTGTCGGGGATATTAAAAGTGCCGGCCCTTACGAGGGCGATGATGAATTCAGGTTGAAGCTGCAGGCTTTGCTGGAATTCTACCAGTCCATAGTAGAAAATGAATACAAAGAAATGATTAAAATAATCTCGAAAGGGAGCAAGATTAAGCCCAAGGATATGGACAGGCTAAAGGAAATTCAGGCGTCCATTACCGAGCGCGAAACTAAGCTCGATGCTGATATGGCAGCAGCTCAATCAGGGTTTGCTGTGAAACACGGATTCAGGCTCGAAACAAACAAACTTCAAAAAGATATCGACAATATGAATAAATAGTATCTTATACTTTGATAAAAGGCGTTCTGATGAACGCCTTTTTTTTTAATATAAATCCATTGATAATACTTAGCGCATAGATTATTTCCTATCATTTATAAGAATCATTCTCGCAG
>DAINRZ010000348.1:0-4559 GCA_036741575.1 Kapaibacterium sp. (SeqCode) | reverse complement strand
CAAAAAAGCGCTGCCGATATGCGTCTTTTTCAAAACATCAGCAGTTGCTGGGGCGTCTCCGGCGGCTCGCTTTCGTCGCCGTTGCTGTAGTGCTTAATCATCGAAAACTGCTTGTCGGTAATGCCCATCATACTCACTTTGCCCTTGGGTGGCAGGCTGCCTTCCACCGCGCGCATATGCATTTCCAGGTTTTGGTAGCTGACGCAGTGGCGGGCATAGACGCTGTACTGCATCATGGAAAAGCCGCTTTTCAGCAGGTTTTTCCTGAACTTTGCATACTGCTTTACGTCGATTTTCTCGACAGTCGGCAGGTCGAAAAATACTATAAGACACATAATCCTGTAGGGCGAAAAATCGATACTATTCGAGAAGCGGATAGCAGATGCGTGATTCTTTCGATTCATACGATACCGCTAAGTCGTTGCAAATATTCTGAACTGCGTTTATTATTGTCTTAGTTTCATCCCTGAAGCGCACCAATTTGAACATCAGGCCCAGCATTTCTTCTTTGTCCTGGCGCCGCACGGAAACGTAATCCCTTCCCGGTGTACAGGCTATGCTAAGGGCCAATTCGTCCACGAATGGCCTAAGAGGCTCCATAATATCGTCGGCAAGGCAGTAGGCGTTGTACTGGTTTTTGTGGAATATTCCCAGCGATGGGTGCAGCCCGGCGGCTGCAATTTCGCGGGCAGCCAGGCTGCGCATAATAGAATAGCCGTAGTTGAGCAGGCAGTTTGGGTAATCGCCGTCGGGGTCGCGCCGGAACCCCTTTATTCCGCCGAAAAGGTTTTGCCAGTAGTAGCGCGCTGCTTTAGCCTCGGCATTGCCTGTGTCGCCGCTTTTCACGCTGCTTTCTATCTGCAGCAGCCTTTCGCAATCCTGCCCGCATTTGCGCAGCAGCAAGGCCTGGTTGCGTATTTTGAATTTTACTACGGTTTTCCACAGGTTTTTCAGCAGCGGCCCCGGCGCTTCGGTTTGCTGCCTCATCCTGAGCGCCTGCAGCGAATTTGCCTCGAGCGGCAGCATTACACCCGCGGGCAGGTGGCATTTATCGGAAACTACGAGGCATATTTTATTTGCCATGAAAAACGAAAGCGCGTATGAAGTAATCAAAACCTGGTAATGGTCGATTTCGACGGAAAAAATATCCTCGGCGGGTACGGTATCTACCACACCCGTTTCAGTATTTTCGATAATAAGCTGGCAGTTTTTAATATAGAGTTTTGCCGGGCTGCCTATATATATTATTCTTTTTATCATAGGTGGATAAAACCAAGTTCATCGACTTTAATCTTCAATGCAATAAGAGTTTTATTATTTTTTCTCAATACTCCTGTATTATCCGTGTCTGATGAGACTGTAGTATTATGTTTCCTAGAGACAATGAAACAATTTCTGTCCATTTTTTGAATTCTATAGACAATATCAAAAACGATAGAATATGAATTTTTATCAAAAGCATTAAAATGTTCAGGTATATTTTCTAAAATGAACATATCATTAGTTTGTAAATTCATAATAAATTCAGTATTTGGGCCGAAATCGGTTTTAAACACCGGCAATCCTTTTTTCTTACGGTTATAAGCCTCCCAGAGAGAAACCACTTCACCCCTTATTTTGCCGTTTTCGTCTATATAGATAGCCATGTGGTGGTTGCCGCCTGTGTCTGCCCATATATTATAATCTTTTATATTGATAACAGAGTTGGAAGCAACGGCGATTCTTGCTTTGTTAATTACGGTCATTCTGTCTGGGTTGCGCCTGCTTTTCATGTAGAGCGGCTCGCGGAAGGCGTCTTTGGGTACAGTGAATTTTATACCGTCCAGCCCTTTTACTCCCATTTCCCTCAGCCTTTTGTAAACGAGTTCTTTTACTGCCGGGTCGATAATATTCGAAATTTCTTTTGGAGTCAGGGCAGACAGCGATTTTCGCACAGCATAGCACGGTACACCGTTCTCGTTTAGCATTGGCTGCCCGTCACGGTCATGTATTTTGCCGTAGTTGGTTTCGTCGTGGAATTGGCCGCGCACCCTGCCGCTTTTTCGGTGCGAGACAATCAGGCATTTCAGTTTTGCCTCGGTTTCGCTGCGCAGTGTTTTCCATGGCATATCGAACCGCCTGTCTTTCTGTTCTTTTATCGATTCCATGCTGCCGCCAATCCTGTAATATGTGGAGAGGCGCTGCAGGACTGATTTTGTGGTCAGCGCAATTACAACTGCATCGACTGCGTGGTGCCTGTGGTCGTCGCGGTGTTTTTTTGCGTTGCCGTCTTCTTCTTCGTCGGATTTCAGCAGGGAATTGAACCCCCACAGCTTGCGCAGGTAAGATGTTGCCTTGCCGTTGCCAATATTGACAGCAGGGCTTACATGCCTCAGATAATCGGTTGCCAGGCGTGCAATATAGGCTGTGTCGTTGAGCTGGCGCGAGATAAATTCGTCGAGGCCTTCTATCTGTTTCGTCAGGAAACGCCTGTATTTGGGGAAGGGCAGCGACTTTGCCCTTTCGAGTATGGCGTCGTACCTTGTTTTGTCGCCCGAGAATGCTTCGTATGGCGTTCGGTTTCCTTTTTCGTGGTTTGTACTGCGGTGGCACAGTGTTTTGTTCATATACGAATCGTCGAGCGTACGCGAATAGGGGTAAGTGTGCTCTATATCGAATTCGGGCGCCGGCCCGAATAGTGCGTCCATCGAAATTTCCATACCTGTATATGGGTCTATATGGTTGCACTCTTCCCACAGCTTGTATTTAATAATATCGGTACGCGAGGGATACTCTATGCCGTAGTTTACTAATTCAGCCTTAATTCTATTGTGGTATTCCTCTATTTTTTTGTTGTCTCCGGCAATTTTCAGCCTGCGGTCTAGCCCCATTTTCAGGTTTCGCGTCATTTCCACTGTAATTCTGTCGGGCCTGCCGTAGCGCTCCATCACTGCGTTTACTATTTTCTTTACCTGATGCATAGCTACCATGACTCGCGGATTGGCAACGAAATTAGGTTCGGGAAGCTTTTCGAGCATTTCCGGCTTTTCGTCCCACAGGGAATGTTGGTATCCTGCTTTCAGGCAAGCGTCGTGGTAAAGGTCGCCTTCGCGCAGGTATGGCAATATCTTTTTTATGGCGTGAAGCGAAAGGCTGCCGTAGTCTTTTTCTAAGTGTGTTTTCGAAAATTCTTCGGCTTTTTCGTCGTCGAGGCCCCATTTTTTGATGGCATAGGCTTTCAGCATGTCTTTGTCGTCGAAGAAGTTGAGCGAATTCCAAATCTGGTTTAATTCTTCCTCGGAAAACGTGTGAAACTTTTGCCCGAAAATTTTAACGAGCTTAATGCGTGTATCGCATCCGTTTAGTTTTCCAAGCTGCTTCAGATTGATTTCGCAATATGCTTTTTTGTCTATGCCGATAACCTTTTTCAGAGTATCGGGCTTATCGATCTTCAGTTCTTTGTTGTTTGTCAGGTAATCGATGAGTTTGTGCCTTTCCTGGCCGGTCAGTTTCATTTGCTCGTCGGTAATCCTGTCGTCGGTTTTAATAGTAAGCTGGTTTACCTGCTGCAGCATACGGAACTCCTGGAACTCCATACGGCTGCGGTTTGCCCTTTGTTTCTTTTTTTCGAAAATGCATTTGCCTACCATTTTCTTTTGCGATTTTAGCGGCCTTTGGAAGAAAATCACTTCGTTTTTTATTATATCCCTTCTTTCGCCGGTCAGTTCGGCAGGGTGGTATTTTTGCTGAGTATCCCACAGCAGGTCGAATTCCTGTTCGTAGAGCCTGCGCAGCGTATATCTGTTCCTTATTCTGACTACGTGGGGGTCGAGCGAGGCAAAGTATTCGCCGATTGTTTTAAATCCGTTTTTGCCGACAGCTTCCGTCAGTTCATTTGTGCCTCTTTTACCGTCTTTGGAGCCTTTTTCAATAGTGCCCGAGCTTTCTTCTTCGGTCATTGCCTTGCGGCTGCTTTTAAATCCCCGGCGCTGGCATATATGGTACAATGCCCTTGCCATTTCTGCAACGGAAATTTCGCCGTTCACTCCGTTCTTGCGTGACCGGTAGGGGTCGATTTTCATAAATTCATCGCGGCTCATTCCCCCCAGGAAACCGAATTCTTCTAAATAATACATTAATTTGCGCTTACGGCGCGCCTTGCGGTCGAGCTGCTTTCGCTTGCCTCTTGCATCGCATCGCGCTGCGTTTTTAGAAAGCTCCTTGGTTTGATCGAGGTCGTTGACACCTGCCTGGAAAATTCTGACGCCCATATCGATAATACGCTCTGCGCCTTCGTCGATAAGCGCCCACCCTATAGAATTTGCCCCTATATCGAGGCCTAACACTTTACTCATATTTTTCCCTTTGAATTTAGATGAAAAAAATATATATTGCACATGTGATAGAAAATTATTCTGTAATCTAATCACAATAAGGGCTTAAAAGCCCGAAGGTTATACCTGGTCCCAGCTCTGTTGGGGCCTTTTTTTTTACATATATATTAAATTATCAAAAATTCGAAAGCCATGGTGTTGTTATATCCGGTATGGGTTCCGGTAGTAGCCATACCAATAGCCGTT
>DAINRZ010000347.1:0-4575 GCA_036741575.1 Kapaibacterium sp. (SeqCode) | reverse complement strand
TAAATAATATGTTAGGCGGGGCTAAATTGGGATTGAATGAATTGGATGGCGGAATATCGCAGCAGGAGCGGAGTGCCATCCCCCTGCTGCCTTCTAAGGGTGACTACGCCTGCATTTGCGGGGATGGTATAACCTGGATTTGCACACCAATCCCGGATCAATCCCCGGGATTGGTGCAATCCAACATACTACCTGCTTACAAACCGCGTTTTTTCAGCACATCCCTGACAAGCTCGCCGAATGCAATAGACGATTCGACAGATGTACCGGTAATAAACGGATGGTCGTAGTGCACTTCGGGGTCGTTGCGGCGTGCGGTAATCCTGGCAATGCAAGCCCCTTGGGGCCCGACGGCATCCCTGGTAATATCTTCGAGCGGGAAGAGGAAACCGGGCGTGTGCACATCGGTCCCGTTATTGTCGGGCGTGGCGCCGTAAAGGCCGTAAGTAAAATCGAAATCCGGGCCGTAGAAATCCCATGCCCTGGGGTGGGCCGTAACTTTCTTGCCCCAAATGATGCTGCGGTACTCGTTCTTGTGGTCGCGGCAGAAAACGAGAGCAGCCACGGCATAGCAGAGCGCTGCAACGATTTTATCGCTGTTAACAGCATCCCTAATAAGCTTGTGAAGGTTGAAGTTGTTGCCCAGGTCGATCATAGCGCCAAGGCCACCAGCAATCACCAGGGCATCGTAATCAACCATTTCAGCATCTTTCAATGTAATGGGATTAGCCCATTCAGAGCCGTCCACGAGCTGCTTAACCCTCTCGCAAACATCGGGCGGATTGACGTTAGCCTGAACCAATGGATCGAAGAATCCAGGATCGACGCTGATTTCCAGTGGCAGTGGCTTTTTGCCGAGAGGTGTGCAGAGAGTCACATTGTGGCCTGCTGCCTTCAGGATGTCCCACGGGGCTTGGGCTTCTTCTCCCCAGGTGCCGTAATTGCTTGCTACTAATAGTACTTTTGCCATAAATTCTCCTTTTAATATTGAAAAACTATTCACCAGGTATATCTGTTTTAATCGGGCTAAAGACGTCAATTGCTTCTGTCGGCCCAATAGCCTTAAATGTATGAACGGCATTCGGGGGAATATAATAGCAGTCCCCGGCATGAATCTCGGAGATTTCATCATCGATATTGATAACGAATCCTCCACTGATAACGTAGCCGAACTGCTCGTAGGGATGCGAGTGCAGAGGTATCTCGCTCCCATCCAGCATATCCCAGTGCAGGGCATTCATGTTACCGCCGCAGCCGAGCTTCTTCATAAAGATGCCTCCACCAAGGTCTCTGCCGGAATCTTCGTCTTTCCTAACTACCATATAATCCTCCCATTAAAAAAATAATGATATTTCGATTTCAAATAATAAAAATTACTTATTATTTTGCTTAAATTAAACGATAAATTTCTATTCATACAAATCTATCATACTTTTTATTATTAAATTTGACATTAGTTATTATAATATTGATTATTTTTAGCAATATATTATATTTCAATTGTATTATTTTTGTAAATATTTATAAAATATACAACAAATATCGTAAATAAGTAGTAAAGAAAAATAATAAATGGTAGAAGGAATGAAGTCGAAATATATATTTTTTGTTTATTCTGTGTTCATCTGTGCGGTGTACTTACCCATGATAGCTTCGGAATGCGGTACATTGATCAAGAAAATCAACGCATCGAACACAGACGAACTTGCATCGTTTATTTATATAGACAAGAAAACCGACACCGAGTACCTGTACTTTCTATCCGTCAACGAGGCAGGATCAGGCAATAATTCAAATAAGCATTCTGATTTGTATTACTCTACCCGCAGGGTGCTGAAGAGTACAGAAAACTACAATAATATATGGAACTACCCTTCATTTGTTAAGTGGTGCAAAAATGACGAAGGGCAGATGCGCAACCTGAATCTTGGCCCTATTTCCATATGGGGCAATGACATAATTTTTGCTATGGAATCCGAGGCCAATAACGGCGGGTATGAAAATTCACATTACGGCAATCCGAATTTTGATTTATATATAGCCCAGTACAATTCTGGCAGCTTTGGCTGCAAAATGCCATTAGCAGCTATTAATATGGATGGTTATTGGGATTCTCACCCTGCTTTTTCGCCCGACGGCAGTATCTTGTATTTCTCCTCGGACAGGCCAGGAGGCAAGGGTGGCGCCGACATATATTATTCCAGACGTAATAATGACGGTTCGTGGTCGGTGCCGGTTAACCTTGCCGATATAAACACTCCAGGCAATGAAGTGTCGCCTCACAGCGGCAGCGATGGATTATTCTATTTTTCAACAGATTGGGATTATGACAAAAAACAACTCTCAAAGGCAGGGAAAAATATCATGACAGCCAAGTTTGCTACCGAGGGAGTCCCATTCCAGCCCAAAAATCTTGATTTATATATAAAAGAAAACTCTCTGTGCCCTTCGTCTTGCAATAAATTCAATACCGAATTCGATGATATGTTCCCTTTTGTTTCGGCAGACAAATCTTATATCTATATATCATCGGCTGACAGGAACGGGAAATATGATATCAGGGTATTCTCGCTTTACAAACCCGGAATAACCCTTAAATGCAGATTTAAAGATATTATTACCGATATGGAAGGCAATTACATTTCCCAGAATTTCAAAAATTCTTCTGCTTTTTTCAGGATTACTGATGTCTATGGCAAAACTACGGCATATTCAGCTAACGATTTTGTTTTACTGGAACCAGATGCCAGGTATAAAGTAGAACCTGATTACAGTATTGATAAGTGCAAAACTGGAGAAATTCTCGGCCAAAAGGTTTTTATAGTCAACACATCAAAGCCTTCGGGATGCGATACAATTATTGAGCGAGAGTTTACATACAAAGGAAAATTCATTTCGAATAAGTTTATTATTAAACCACAGTGCTTTATTTCGGGATACTGGAAACCTATGAATACCGAGAACCATAAAGAGTTCAGGGGAAGGGCTTCTGAAGGCTTTTTCAAGGACATTCCCATTATCGACAGCGATTTTGATGATAATGTGGCTGCGTACAAAAACGATGAAGATTTATCAAAGATTTATTCCTCGGTCGATCAAATAATACGCGATAATTACGACTGCCTGAATTTCGAAGGAATCAAAATGAAGATAACGCTAAATGCTTTTGCATTTGCCGGCGGCATCCAAAATTTGCCGTATCACGATGAAGACGTCAACACCAAGAAATTCGATATTGCAAAAGGTACGCGCTTCAGCGACGCACAGAAAGGAAACCTGACACTTTCGCGGCTGAGGGCTTTTTATACTTTCAAATCTATGCACAACTCGATGCTTGTGCGCAGTAATTTTTATAAATCACTATATTCTAAAGGGCGAATTATATACGAGTTAGAAGGATTCGGCGTTTCCCAATCGGCTATTGGCGGCGATGGCAGTAATTCGCTAGATATAAATAAAGTCGATGTATTCGTAGATTTTGCCCCTTCGGCCTGGATTGATAATTCATACAGGCAAGAAAACGGCAAGATTTCGTTTATACAGGATTTAACAGCTTCAAAAGATGATGATTATTTTAAAACAAGAAAACTTGGCCCCGATGAAGAGATTATAACTTCCTCAACTGAAATACCTGTTATCGATAAGGATCTGCTGAAAGATGTCAAGAAAGAACAGCTAAAAACTTACAAAGACGTCACGAAAAAGACTGATGTTAAAAAGCAACAAACGAAAATAACTTCAAAAAAACCTGATGAAAAATTAAAAAAGAATAGAGTAATAGCCGACATCTCCACAAAAGACAGCACTAAGAAAACGATAAATAAAAAACCGGAAACCGTAAAGTATATAAAGCCGGAAATATCTGTAAAGCCAAAAGAAAAGAAGGTAACTCTTAAGCAAAAGGTTAAAAAACCGGTTGTTAAAGATACAACCGCTAAAATTACTTTGAATGATAAGCAGGTGAAAAAAGCTGAAAAGCCAAAGGAATCATCTTCAAAAGTCATTGCAGAATCTATGAAAAAGCCTGCCGAAGCTCCATTGGATAAACAAGAGAAGCAAATTAAGAAGAAAGTACCAATCGAGAAAAAGAAAGTTGTTGTATCCACCGAAAAACAAACCGATGTAATTATTAACAAAGTAAAGTATTCCCAAGGCTATAAGCTAAAAGAATTTGAGTCCATAATAACGGAGTATCAGAAAACAGACAAATTTACGGTCAACTGCGGGGCTTATACTAAAGAATCGAACTGTGCCAACCTGGTCGGCTTCCTGAAAAGAAGCGGAATCGAGGATGTAAGGATTGTACCTATAACCAGAAATAAAAGAACATACTACCGGGTACGCATTGGTTTATTCGATACAGTAGCTGATGCCAAAACAAAAGCCGCAGAAGTCAGTACCCTGATTAGAAGCGCCAGAATTGGGGCGCCTGTCGTTGTGGTGCAGGATTAAATCCCGAGAAAACCATGCATTTTTTAACTGGCGGGAATAAATGAAATACTCTCAATCAGTTATAGATTCAGTATAATCGTATTGATAAATATTAGCAGGTGCAATCATAAGTTCGTTTACGCG
>DAINRZ010000346.1:0-4617 GCA_036741575.1 Kapaibacterium sp. (SeqCode) | reverse complement strand
TGGGAGAACCTTTTTGCTGACGATAACGAAATGGATATTGTCACCAGCAGCACATTCGGAACTACCTCTCTGCCAGGCTACCCGGTGAGTGTTAGCGGCTATGAACATACTTTTGCCGGTGGCCCCCTCGATAAAAATACAAAATATTACTGGCGCGTCAGGTCGCAGTTGCTTGCCAAGTGCGGATGGACTGACTGGAAAGATACAATGAGTTTCAGGACTGTTTCAGATCCTCCAGTTTTGGAGGGCCCTGCCGATGCAAGCTCCTGCGTCGTGCAGACAGCAGATGTATGGTGGGCTGCTCATCCCGGGGTTAAGTATTATCATGTTCAGTTCTCCAACGATGCAGCTTTCGGTACCGGAGACATTGTTTACCAGCGGGATAACCTTACATCGAATACATTCACCGTACCCGACGGAGAACTCGAGCCTTATACCACATACTATTGGAGGGCAAGGGTTATTTACGACGATGCCTGTGTAACTAACTGGTCATCTGCATGGTATTTCAAGACAAAACAGTCGAAACCTGTATTTGTCTATCCGGCTTCCAGCGAAGGCGGTATTCCGCTCAAACCTGTTTTCACCTGGAAAACTGATACTTTCCCCGATCCAAAGCCAACATATACTCTTCAGGTTTCAAAGAATGCATTGTTTACAGACCTTGTATATGATGTCAGCGGCATTACTAGTACCGGTTACTCATGCTCATTTACATTGGATGCAACCGAATTTGAGTATAATAAGTATTATTACACAAGAGTAAAGGCCCAATTCGGGGCTCCCGACAACTGCGAAACCGAATGGAGCGATGTTAACCGCTTTAAAACTGTTTACCCTATGGCAGTACCGACCGACCCGACAGATAAACAGACTTGTATAGATCTTAAATATACATTCAGGTGGGGCGCTGTAATTGGCGCAAACACCTATAGGCTGCAGGTGGCAAAGGATGCCCAAATGGCCGACTTAGAATATAACACAAATAATATTAGCGGAGCAAGCAGAAGCGTTACACTTAAAAACGGGTTCCAAAAGTACTACTGGAGGGTACGCGCCGAAGATGCTACGACATTCGGCACTTGGTCGCCTGTTTTTGAATTTACTACAAACAGCCCCGTACCAAAAGAAATCTATCCTAAGAATAATGCCGTTAATCTGCCTCTTTCGTTCGGGATATACTGGGAAAATGTCCACAATGATGCTGTTTACGACCTGCAGGTATCGAAAAAATCAGATATGTCGGACCCGATAATAGATATAAAGGATCACAATTCCAATACATTTACTGTTACTTTACCAGATTATTATGAAACTTATTTCTGGAAAGTAAGGGCTACTGCTAACGACTGTTCCACCGATTGGTCGAGCACCCTGAATTTTTCGACCGGATTGCCGAAACCGGTTCTGCTTACTCCAAAAAATAATTCTGAAAAGCAGCCGTTGGTTCCCATATTCTCATGGATTAAAACTTTAGGAACAGGAAACAAATATACAATCGAAATTGCTACCGACAATTTATTCAATGATGTGATATACAGCAGGAAAGATATTCCGTCCAATTCTACCAGTATAGATATTACGCTCGATACAATGAAAGGATACTATTGGCACGTCAAAGCCGTTAACGTTGACGGCGAAAGCCCGTGGTCGGACTATTTCAAGTTTATCACCGGCATAGAAAGCGCCAAAGTGCCTGTACTTCTCGATCCGGCGAATAATACTAAAGATGTTCCGGTTACCATAACCCTGAAATGGAAAAAATCAGATAATGCAAATAGATATCTGTTACAGGTGGCAAAAGATGTCGATTTTTCGGAGATTGAATTTAATTATTCTGATGCTGACAATCTGACTGATACAACGCTAGAAATAACCGGCCTCGAATACAATCAAAGTTATTACTGGCGGGTTGCTTCGGCAAACGATAACAGTACGAGCAAGTGGTCTGATGCATGGATGTTCGTTACCCAAAACACCCCACCAGAAAATGCACCGATTCAATTGGCTCCGCTCGACGGTTCGGTCGATGTTGTGCCACCGGTTAAGTTTATTTGGGATCCTGTTGTGAATACTACCAAGTATCACCTTCAGATTACTACAAACAGCACTACGTTTACTGATGACGACCTTGTACTCGACGAAGTAATTGCCGCGCCTGCTACCGAGTTTTCCTTCGGAGCTACAGAACCGAACACTACATATTACTGGAGGCTGAGGGCAGAGAACAATTCGGGCGCCGGGCCATGGGGCGAAACAGGGTCGTTTACTATGACTGCAACATCGGTCGAAGATGAGTTCGTTAGTAAATACGGGCTGTCGGTCTCTCCCAATCCTGCTAAGGATGTCGCCGGATTCAATTTTGTTTTGCCCGAAGAAGCAAAAGTAACGATAGAGCTATATGATTTACTCGGACAGAAAATCGGCACAATAACCGATTCGAATGTGTCAGGAGGATTCCACAGTTATTCTTACAACACATCCGGGCTTGCCGAAGGAGTATATATCTATATTGTCGGTATAGCAGACGGCAAGTATTTGGGAAGAATAGCCGTTAGCAGATAAAATGGAAACGTGTATTAACTCAGGCTGCCAGTTTTTTGGCAGCCTTTTTCATTATAGGCATAATTTTTGCTAATGGATTAATAATTAAATATTTTTAATTGTTAAAAATAAAATATGAGGAATTGTGTTATTAAACGTTAATAAAATATTGAATTATATTTATAGTGGAATTATTTTTTTTTTATTTTTGTAACGGGGGAAAAATTCTTAACGGGGGAATTATTTTAAATCGAAACATAAAGTTACTTAATTATTTAAGAGGAGAATATGAGATTTCCTAAACCTACCGGCTTTCTCATACTGCTTGCATTTTTAGGAAGCAGTATTCTAAGCTATAACGGCATAGCCCAGGTGTCGCTGGACCAGCCGGCAAACAATGCTCACTGCGTTGCCCTTGATGTTGTATTCCAGTGGTCTTACGGCGGCGGCAAGACACCGAACGGATATGATTTTATCCTTTCAACGTCCCCGTCATATTCTGACACGCTCGAATACCAGACAGGACTGACAAGCGGTTCGTTTACCCTTTCCGAAAATCTGGAGTATAATACTGTTTATTATTGGAGAGGCACAATTCATTTTACGGACTTTTCGTTCGAATCGTCATCGGGTACTTTTACCACTAACGGCCCGCCGCAGCTTAGCTATCCCGGCAACAATGCCATTTGTGTCGATTATGCAAATACAATTTTTTCGTGGCAGACTCTGTCAGCAGCCGATGGTTATGTGCTGGAAATAGCTTCAGACGCTGCTTTCAGCTCAATCGTCCATACGGAAAATGTATCTCCCGGCTCGGCAAGCTCTGCTACCATAACCGGTGTTTTAATTGAAAATACTGATTATTGGTGGAGGGTGACAGCAGATTATACTGGCCTTTGTGGTTCATCATCAACTTTTTCGGAAGCAAGGGCATTCCATACCGAAGCGGATCCACCCACGCTTAGCGCTCCTGCTGTCAATGCCACCTGCATTTTGCCCGGAGCTGTTTTTGACTGGTCAGATGTTGTTGGTGTAACTTCATATGAATTGGAATATTCAACATCTACTACCTTTTCTCCGGTTCAATCGGATATAATAAGCGGCATTCCTTCGAGCACCTATACTTATGTAAATGGTGATTTTGATTATGCAGAAACATATTTCTGGAGAGTAAGAGGCGTATTTACATCAGGCTGCAAAACAGACTGGTCAAGCTCTTCCACTTTCTCGACAGGTGAAGCCCCTGTAGCTTTAACAACACCTCTGAACGACGCTAAAGGAGTGAGCCTTAATCCATCGCTTGTATGGCAATCAGCGCCGCCTCATCCGGATTCATACGATTTGCAGGTATCGCAAAGCTCTGTTTACAGCACTTTCATTTACAATGAAACAGGTATAGCTCCTTCGTCTACTGTTACAACTACATTTGCATTAACAGACCCAACACTGCAATACCAAACTAAGTATTACTGGAGAGTAAGGGCACATTACGGAGCTTGTACAACAGAATGGTCGGAAAGCAGGACTTTCACTACTGTTTATCCGTCGATATTGCTCCAGGAGCCTCCTAATGGCATGAATTGCGTCGATTTGGCAACAAACTTCAAATGGGTACCCTCTCCACCTGCAACATCCTACAGGCTGCAGGTATCAGAACATTCCGATATGAGCGATCCTGAAGTGGACACAGCCGGTATTGCAAATATTGAATTTCTGGCCGAACTGACAAAGGGCAATATTTACTACTATTGGAGAGTTCGCGCCGAAGATGCTTATTCAACAGGTAATTGGTCCGAGATCAGGTCGTACAGGTCTGCATATGCACCACCGACACTCGTATCTCCAAAGAATGACTCCGCAGGACTACCCATCGAAGTAACATTTACGTGGACATCGATTGCTTCTAATGCCAGGTATTATTTTGAACTGGATACAGATCCCGGTTTTGCCAATCCTGTCGTAATTCAGGATAACATAGTCGGTACTTCTACAAAAATCAAACTTAACGATTATTTCCAGACATATTACTGGCGTGTCCGCGGCAGCGTTGTCGGTTGCGCAAGTGATTGGTCG
>DAINRZ010000345.1:0-4636 GCA_036741575.1 Kapaibacterium sp. (SeqCode) | reverse complement strand
GGGATTGTGCGAAAAATGTGTTTCAAATTACCAGCTTGACAATGATAGTGACTATATATATTTTAGAATGGATTATAATGTTTATAGAACAAAAGACTTTATAAATATCGATACTTTTTTTGTATCAAATCCAAATTATATTATTCATAACATGATTGATGATAAACTTTATTTTATTCACATGAAAAGCAATAGAACGTACATTTTGACTTTATTGGAAAAACAATTTACCGACAGCATTGTTTCAGAATTCGAGCTAAATGAATTCACATCGAATTATAAAATAAAGGATATAATCATTAATAAAGGTACTCTCTATATTTCAGGAAATAGAAAACTAATTGGTAGTATCGGCCTTAAAGAGAAAGCAACCAAAATTATATCTGACTTTTCGGGATACTCTTATTCAGCTATTCCTGATTATCTTTCATCATCATTTTATTTGTTCAATACACAGTCTACTTATGGTAAATATAATAAATATTTTTATATTACTAAAAATAATGGAATAACATTTTACCCTTCCGTTGATACAAATTATAGGAATGAACTGGATTCTTATATGTATTTCTTCAAGTATTTTGATGCTAAAAATAACCTTATTTATTTAGGTGGCAAAACGAATTTAAGTTTAGGAACTATCCTTATTTCAAAGGATACTGCAAAAACATTTAAGATCATTCCTTTTTCAAATTATCTTTTCCAGCTTATTTCGCCATACACTATAAACAGAAAATTAACAGTTTACCCAAACTTCTTTGTAAATGATTCATCATTTGTAATTGCTTCAAATGATAGTTATAATAAACCGCTTACGAGTATACAAACATACGACAAAGATTTTAAGATGATTTCCATTTACAAGGATAGCAATTATGTGATTGGATATGTAAACTCACCCGATACAAATACATTTACAATTCTTTGTTTGAATACCATCGATAATTGTTTTGAAATAAAATTTTCATCAAATGGAGGCACTAAATGGGACATTATAAAAAAATACGAAATAACAGACAGCTTGTTTTATTATAAAGAATTAATGATTGGAAACAGAAATTATCTTGTCCTTTTCAATTATAGCCAATCCGATTCTGTTTGTTCATTTGAGGCTCTCGATATCGAAGCCAGGACTATACATGAAATTTACAGTTACAAAGATGAAAAACAAGGTTTCGAGATAGCAATAAGAAACGCTTTCGACAGCGATGGCGATACTCTATACCTTGCTATTGGAGACACAATTTTCTATACTACCGATATTTTTAATAAATCTGAATGGAAAAAATACCTGCTTCCTAAAGGAGCATTAATTAGAAGGACGTTTAAAAAATTCGGAGATAAATTCTATGCAAGATACAAAGATACATTGCGTGCGGATAACATTTATTGGATAAAAATCCTGCCCGATACCACTAAATACGAATCTCCCTCAATAATGGCTGGCGATTACGATTTCGGTGAATACGATATCAGGCGAACCGATTACCAAACAAAGAAAATTAAGATAGAAAATAAATCAAAAGACAGCAGCCTTGCCATAACAGGTTATTCCAAATTCAACGATACCGTCTTTGCGTCTGCCCTGCCTGCCGTCAGCCAAAGCGCTCTATTGACAGTAGAGCCATTAGGGTTTTTTGAATTTGAAGTAACATTCAAACCTAAGGATTCTGTGATGTACAAAGACAGCATTGTTTTCTATTCAAATGCTGCGGGGGTGGATAATATTACTTATCTGAGCGGCAGGGGTATTGATACATTAAAAATTATCTACGAATCTCCCTCTATATTGGCTGGCGATTACGACTTCGGTGAATACGATATCAGGCGAACCGATTTCAAAACAAAGAAAATAAAGATAGAAAATAAATCGAAAGACAGCAGCCTTGCCATAACAGGCTATTCCAAATTTAACGATACCGTCTTTGCTGCTGCACTGCCTGCAGTAAGCCAAAGCTCTCCATTGACAGTAGAGCCATCAGGGATATATGAATTTGAAGTTACATTCAAACCCAAAGATTCAGTGATATATAAAGACAGTATTGTTTTCTATTCAAATGCTGCGGGGGCTGATAATGTAACATACTTAACCGGAAAAGGAATAGATACTTCGGTTATTATCAGCGTAGAAGAAACTAAAACCGAAGGCTTGGATTATTTATATGTATATCCTCCCTTTCCCGTGCCGACGATAAATTCACTACGTGCCCTGCTTTTTTGGGAGCCTCGTATTAATATCGACGACGATGAAATCGTCGTTTTAAATTCTGACGGGTGCAAAATCGAAGACAGGGAGAATATTACAATCGACAAACTATCTACCTTCAGCGGTTTCCTGACCTGGAACTGTGCAGGAGTTCCGCCGGGCATATATTTTATACATATAAAGCACGGAAATAACTCCGAGTTGATAAAAACTGTTATCAGCAGGTGATGTAGCAAGTAACTATTAAATCTGCCGGTATATACATTGGATATTTAGAGCAGGGCAGGCATACGGTGGAATATTCCCCGGGCATACTGCCTCCGGGCGTTTATTTACTGCAAATCAGGCAGGGAAACAATTGCAGGTCGAAAGCAGTGGTGATGGAGTGAGAAAATCATTTATCGTAATATTGTAAATAAGGAGATATATTGCGGGCATTAATTATTATTAAATATTGAAAATTTATGAAGGTATATTGCTATTTATTAGTATTAATCATACAAACAGTAATCTCATATTCAACTGAATATGAATTTACTCCTATAAATATAAACTTCAATGGTGTGGTAGCAAAGAAAGATACAATAATTGCTTACGGAGACTTCGGTTCACTATTAGTCAGTTTTGATGCTGCAATGACATGGAAACATGCAAGTGCATTTGAAAGGGGGAAGATTCAGAAATTATTTTGGACAGATGATAAAATTATTGCAATAAACGATGCAGGCGAAGTCTCGATATCTTATGATAAAGCTGTGAACTGGCATATAATACATAGGTTTGCTGATTCAGTAAGGGCTGCAATAAAAACTCCTGATGGTTATTTAATAAGGACTGATAAAAGCATATTCACTACTGATGAAAATTTTTCAATTCTTAATAAGTACCCTTTGATATCCTTAGTTCTCGATCAATCACTTCCATTTCAATACGAAAATTCCATTGCATACTTTAAGGGAAATATAATCGTTGAGACAAACAAAGGGAATATTGTCAGGTTCGATAACAAATTAAATGTTAAAGATACAATCTCTACAAAGGAATTAGGCCTGTGTTCTTATTGCTACGGTCATTTCCAGTTGCAAACAGACGGAAGTTATCTTTATTTCAAAGGTGATACTAATATATACAGGACTATGGATTTTCAGAACATTGAAAAAGTTATCCAATATTCCCCATATCTAAGAAAATTTAAGGTTATTGATAATAAATTGTATCTTTTGGAAAGTTTTTATCCTTTTAAATGCATTTTGTACATCGTGGAAAATGGTACAGCAAAGTTAATTACGGAATTTGAATCAGTTGAATTATCAAATAAGGTTGTTGTAATCGATTTTTTTGTAGTTAAGGACAGGCTTTATTTGACTGGAGATACTAAGGTATTAGCCTATAAGGATTTCAATCAGGACACAAGCCAACTGGTATCGAATTTTAGAGGTACATATTTATACGGTGCACCAGAAATGATTAATGATTCAACAATGTTATTTAATAGTGGTTCATTATTTGGTCTTTTTGTGAAACACTTTTTTTATACAAATGATAATGGTACAACTTTTAAGCCATTTATTAAAAAGAATAATATTAATGACCTATCAACTTTCCTGTTTTTCAACTTTAAATATTATGATTATGATTCAAAAATACTGTATCTAGGCGGCAAAACAAATTTTGATCAATGGAAAGGGGGATTGATTAGCAGGGACGATGGCAATACATTTGAGTATTACAAATTTGATTACTTAATTTTTAACAATAGCTATCCTTACAATAGACTGAAAAAACTAACTAAATTCCCAAATTTCTATATAAACAAAAAAACTTTTGTTTCATCGTGCTTCACTGAATACAATGTTTTCTTAAATAAAATAATAACTTTCGACAGGCAGTTCAATATTTTGTGCAATTACACCGATACGAATTTTGTAGTAGATTATGTTAACTCACGGGATACAAACACATACTTCGTACATTGCCTGAATACTCTCGACATGACTTTTGAAATTAGATACACATACAATAAAGGCAAGAGTTGGGAAGTAATCAAAAAGTACAAACAGCAGGACAGCATGTTAGTTTATCAGGAAATATCCTTGAGCGGCAAACCTTACCTTTTCATGTTCTATCACAATCAGGCAGACTCCGCGTTCTTTATCGACGCATGGGATATTGAGAACAAAACCGTTAATACGGTTTATGATTACAAAGTTACGGGATTGCCCCCTTATTTAATGTACAGGAATTCAGTAGCAAGCGATAGAGATACATTATATCTGGCATCGGACGACACTTTATTTTACACTACCGATATTTACGACAGGCTTAAGTGGAAATACTATTTATTACCCAATAAAGGTGCAATCAGGCAAAACCTGAAAAAATTCGGAGATAAATTCTATGCAAGATACAAAGATACATTGCGTGCGGATA
>DAINRZ010000344.1:0-4662 GCA_036741575.1 Kapaibacterium sp. (SeqCode) | reverse complement strand
GCTGGTTTACGATAACACCGGGTATAATATTCTGGCGGCCAATGATGGCGGTTTCGTTAGGGAATGGGAAATTTACGATAAAGTAAGCTCCGAGAAGTATGTCGTATCTCCCGGCAGCAACTATCCCGGCGTTAGAACAAAAGCAGCAGGGCTTGAGTATTTTCATAACGACAGCAGCTTTGTCGTAGCTTTTAATTATGTTTCACAGGGAAGGGTATCAAAGGGGGAACTTGCATTCTTCAGGAAAAATATTTATTCTCCATATAAAACAGTTCAGATACCCGATAAATTTGTTGCAAAGGAAATGTTTATTAATAATACGCGGACTCAATTGATACTAATCCCTGCAACAGGTTCAAAAATCCTTATTTACGACATACAAACAGGTAGCTTAATAAATGCCGTCGATCTTGGAAAACCGATATCTGCATTTGCTTTCAGCCGAAAGAATAACGAAGCCGCCGTTGCTTTCTACGATAGTGAGATACTATTACTGGATGGTACTGATTTTTCTGCCAAAAAGAGTTTTTATTTCTCTAATTTACCCGTTGTAATTGAACTGGCTCTTTCTCCTAACGGCAAATATATCGGTATAGCATGCAGGGCTCCTGTGTGGCAGTCGTCATTCCGAAGCAACAGGACCGAAAACCATGTGCTCGATATAGAGTCGGGACTGATTGTTCGTACAAACAGGAATTCTGCGAGCGATGCACTTGGTATAGAATTCAATCCAATTTCTTCATCATTATTAATTGGTTCGGAAGCTCAGCCGCAGGTGGCAGTTTGGGACCTGACGGGCAACGAATATATTACCAGCCTGGACGGGCATTCAAACGTCATGACCGACTTTAAAGTATCGCCCGACGGCCATTCTATCGTCACCTGTGCCGCAGCGCCCGATAATCTTCTCGTCAGGTTTTTCACCTACCCCGAACACGACGAAAGCGCTGAATTCCTTGAAATTGGCGAACCCATGTATTCCCTTGATTCTATCGATATCGAGCCAAAATATATTTCAACCAGCAATGATTATGACTTTAATTCAAAGTTGTGCAATACAGGCAAAGTGCCAATAATCCTCCAGAATGCTTCATTCAGGTTCGGTTCTCATTTCAGGCTGAAGGAAAATATTTATCCCGATACGCTAATGCCGGGCCAGTGCAAAGAAATTCCGCTTGTTTATAATCCGAGGGATACAGGCGCTATTTACGATGTATTATCATATAATACCTGCCTTGGGCAGATTGAAATTCCAATCAGGTCGCGCTCGCTGCCCAGGAATATTACATTTAGCTCAAACCCTTTCGATTTCGGTGAAAAATGCGTTTGGCAGACTTTGGAAAAAGATATTATATTTATAAAGAACAACGACCCTGTGCCTCTAAAACTTAACAATGTATTTATGGAGAAAGGGCCTAATTCGAGTTTCAGGGTGCTTACCAATGTCAGGGATTCAATTGTTCCGCCTGGTGCCGTATTTGCGGTCAGGATTGCTTTCACACCGACAAAACTCGAAGAAAACACAGACAATGTTCACCTTTACCACTCCGATCAGGCAATATTGATTGAAAAGGGTGCCTTCAAAGGCTGGGGCATAGGAACGAACCTCGATATCAGCCATACAAACCTGAGGTTTATACCGGAGATTCCCGAAAGGAAGATCAGAATAAAAAATGTTAATAACAACAAAGTTGTGCTCGAGAGTTATAAATTCACGCCCGAGGGTATCTATAGCGTTACAAACCAATTCCCCATCGAACTGGCCCCTCAGGAAGAAATTGAATTGCATATCAGGTGGAATACGGGAACGGAAGATGCGATTCTCGACCTTACGGCAACGCCGTGTGTGGCTACGCTTGGCATTACTTGCGGCCAGTATTCATCGCAGGCATTTATTAAAGCGGGCAACGTCGAGGCCGATCCCAGAGGGGCGGCATCAATACCTATCGAATCAGCCATTAACGAGCCAAAACCATATAAAGGCGTCAGGTTTTTGGAAGCTGAATTCTCGATAAATCCCAGGATTTTCCTTCCCGAAAAAGTGACTACTTTGTATGGTACTGCCGAACTGATTAAAAATAGTATTGTAGATGACAAAAGGATAATCGGCGTAAGGATAAACGGAGATTTCCCCTCTAACGGCGTAATAGGCCAGATAGAAGGCATAGCCGGGCTGGCTGAAACCGATACCTCATCGATAGATATATCAGCAGGCTCCAAATTTTTTGGTTCGAATACTACAGTTGCTTTCCAGCCGGGTTTCTTCAGGCTTATCAACTTATGCGGCGAGCGCAGGATTATTCAGCCTGAAGCTAATTTGTTAATTAAATCGATAATGCCCAATCCCGTTTCGGATGCTTTTACACTTGAATTTAGTTCGGTAAACTCCGGAATTGCCGTGATAGGTATTTATGATGTACTTGGGGCCAGGGCCTCAGGAATTGAAGTTTTTGGTGTTATCAGCGGCGATAACAGGCTAATTGTGGAAACAGGAACTTTGAAAACCGGTACTTATAAATTAGTCGTTTCGCTTGGCCAGGATGTTTGTTCGGAAAATATAATAATAATCAGGTAACAGGGAGTTAAATTGGAAATCAGGAAATTGACAGGAAATTTCATTTTTTATATATTAGCAATTATTTTATTATTTACAATAGCAGAGTCGAAAGACAAGCTTACTCCGTATTCTATTTCATTTGGCGGGGGTGTCAGCGGCAATATCCACGATGCCTCTTTCTCGCAAATACCGGGCTTTAAAAGCTGCTGCCCCGAATACACAGGTGCTTTTGGCATGGGGTATAGTTTTCATTTGGGTTTTTCATATAAATTCGATTCTAAACTGTTTGGAATGCCGTGGAAATATTCTGCAAATATTTCGTATAACAATCTAGGAGCAGTATTAAAAGATGAGGAGCATATTGGTAATGTTATATCTGGTAATACTTATACAAAAGGAATATCGGAATACAGCCTCGATGCAGGGATTAATACATTTGCCGTCGACCAGTTCATATCTGTAACTCCATTCGAATCTATCCCTCTTGGAATTAATGCCGGTTTTTCCATCGGTTTTTTGACGGGTAAATCGTTCGAACAGGAGGAAAAACTGATTTCTCCCGGCGGCTCTGCTTTTGAGAACGGCTCGACTGTAAGGAATAAACTGTCAGGTGAAATAACCGGGGCTTCAACGGCATTGATATTCCTGAGGCTTGGGATGTCTTACGAAATTTACAGAACCGGAAACCTGGCATTATCACCTGTTATAAATTTTAATTATTCAATCCTTAACAATGCAGAATCTCTCGATTGGAAAACGCATTTTTTATTTGCCGGTCTGAACCTGGAGTATAATATTCCCAAAGCGGCTAAAGACGAACCAAAACCTGTACCCGTTCCGGCTTTGCCGGTACCTCCGAAACCTGTTCCCATTACTCTGGCAATGGATGCGTTTTCAGAGGGCAAACTACTGGCTAACGGCGCCACGATTAATGTCAAAAGAAAGCTGACCAGGGAAATGTTTAGTTATAAAATCCAGCCAATAGTATTTTTTAGCAAAGATAAAACAACACCTGAGAATTCCAGTAGTAAAACCGGCGCTGAGGCTATGCAGGCAAATACACTCGATGGAATTGCATTATTTATTAAAGAAAATCCCGGATCGGGTTTTTCATTTACCGTTTATCAGACAGATGACGAATTACCGGGTACGGCAGATAAAAGAGCTGCCTTTTTAAAAAATGCCCTGGCTGATAAAGGAATTGACACAAAGGACATAAAATTTTCTACCAAACAAATTGAGGTAAGAGATTTAGCAAATTCACAATTAGCGGATGAATACCGTATTGTAAGGCTTAACGCCGGGAATAGCAATAATACTATTAAGGTTTTTTCAGGTGGATTGATTTCAGGAGAAAAATTTGAAACCATGCCTATCACAGTAGTTACAAATATTGGAAATGCTGATAATAGTACAGTTCTGAAAGGCAGTGCTAATTATAATGAATCTTCGATAGAATTATTGAATCCTCGTGAAAATATTTTCAAGCCCGATGAAGCATTTAAATTAAATACAACCCAAAAGCAATTATATATACAATTTGTCGCCGAAAACAAATACGGTGAGAAAGATATTGATTACCATACATATTACCTTGATTTTAATGATGTTGAGGGAGATACAGTTTTCAACCTCGTTAAATCGGGCGATTCTAAATATTACGAATACTTCCTGGGCTTCTTCGATTACAACAGATCCGATTTTATGTCTTTCGACCGTGAAGTAGTTGCCAAAGTTAAACAAGCGCTGGCTGACAGAAAGAAAGTGGAATTCCTGCCTTTGACCGATAACCTTGGTTCAGTTGAGCATAATTCGAAGCTCGCCAATTCCAGGCTTAATTCTGCATATAACCTGATTGGAACAAAAGACGGCATTACTCCCGTATTCCCCGAAGGGTACCTTTTCTCTAATGACGAACCGTCTGGCAGGATTCTCAACCGGTCTGTGTTAGTCAAAATTTACGAATAGCTGCCAAGAATTCGTTCATTTACAGCACTCTTTTATGGAAAATATACAAACCGGTTGTTTTCTGCTTTTTCGTTTCTCTTTCATTAATTAGTTGACCGTGAAAAAGTAAGTTTTGAAATAATTATAAATTAGAGATT
>DAINRZ010000343.1:0-4670 GCA_036741575.1 Kapaibacterium sp. (SeqCode) | reverse complement strand
TTTCCACCGGATCAATTCCGGTATCGGGTTTCAGCATAGTAATAATTATAGTGCATAAATAAATAAATGCCGTAACAAAGAATACAATCCTGTTGAAAATTAGGTTTTTATCTTTTGAAGCCTGTTCCATAAAAAATCAATAAAATATCAATTATTTATTCTGTTGATAGCATCGCTAATTATTTTAATTCCTGCATCATCACCAATTCCTCTGCAAACCTGTAATGATTTATTTAGCATAGATTTGATGCCTGTGATGCCAATTAGCATCAAATCCTCGCTATCGTAGTTTTTATATATTTCGGCAGCTTTTTCTATAACTAAAACTGATTCCACATAATTTCCCAGCAAAGTAAGTATCCATGAAAGATTTTTCAGGGAATTAGCAATCAGAGGCTGATTATTTGTCTGCTCGGCAAATTGCAGCGATTCCCTGTACATTTTCTCGGCATTTGCCCAGTCGCCGGTTTTCTCGCTCGATTTGCCAAGCATCCTGAGCAGTTCGGACAAAGCTTCGGCAGATGTATGAAGTAGTGTGCTGTCGGAAGCATTAAGCGAATGCTGAAAGGCAAGCTGGAGAGATTCCCTTGCCAAATCCCACTTGCCTGTCTTCCTGTAAATATCGCCTTGTTTCAGCAACTGTTCTATCATGATTTTCTCCTCGCCGATAAGGGAGGATAATTTAATCAGTTCATTGCAGATATACAGCCCTTCATCGTTTTTGAACGAGTTGATATAGTGCCCGGCCAGCCTTTTCTGGGCATTTATATAAGCCATAGTTGTTTCCTTGTTTTCGGGCATATTTTTAGCTTTAAGGATTCTTTTTTCGTCGATAATCCTGTTGCCAACCCCAAAATGGAAAATAAATTCGGATAGTATGCCCTCCGAATCTATCCCGTTGTATTCTTCGGCTATTTGCCTGTGGATATTCAGCCTGTAATCCTCGGACATATTATAGTAAATATAGTTCTTGATAAGGTTGTGCGAAAGCTGGTACATATCGCCCAATCCTTCCGAGATTTTCCTCGATTTTTCTATGAGTTTGAATTTATTCAGTAAAATATCGTTTTTTCTGTATGCTTTCAGGGTTTGTTCGCCAAGTATTGAACTAATGATTTCAACAGAAAACATTTCGCCCTGAACTGAAGCAATCTGCAGGTATTCCTGCAAATCGTCGGGCAGCCTTTCGAACCTTTCTTTTATGATTGCGTTTATCGAATCTGGCAGTTCCACAATGTCAAAATTATCTTTTAGCATAAAACTGTCATTATGCTCGACTATTGTGCCTTTGTCCAGCAGGTTGTTGAGTATTTCTTCGAGGAACAACGGATTGCCTTTTGTAAGGTAATACAATTTATCGCAGAAATCATCCGGAAAGCTGTTAATTGGGAATTTAACGTTAACAAATGCATTTGCCTGCCTGGCACTGAATTTATCGAGTTCTACGGTATCGGCGGCGCCGTAACGCACCAGGTTGTTGATTTTTTCTTCGAGCGGGTGGCGCTCGATTGAGCCTGTGGCTTCATTGAACCTTCCTTCCTTAATTTCCTGCAGCCTGTATGCACCAATAATTAACAGGGGATATGGCTTGTCAATAAGTTTCCTTGCAATATAATATAACAGGCTTATGGAAGAACTGTCGGCCCATTGCAGGTTGTCGAGAAAAACGACAATGGGATTTTCGGCAGCAAGCTCCCTCAATTTGTTGTCAACCATAAGGAAAAAGCTCTCCTGGTTTTTCAACTGCATATCTTTCGAGCTTTCCATCAGCTTTTTTGATGTCTTAAAAATAGCCTCGGCCAGTCCGCCAATGATAGGAATTGCGCCCAGCCATGCACCGGCCGAAGAATTGATAACGTATTTCAGTCTTTCTTTGAAGCTTAGCTCTTTGATATTGCCGGTTTCGAAATCAATTTCCTCGGATTTCTTCATAGCCTTGGCAGTTTCCATAATTGCTGCGGAGATTTCGCCTACGGCAGGAATATTTTGAATCCATTCGGCGCCCGATTTATCAAATACGGTTTTAACCATTTTCTTAAAGTTATTCTTTTTATCGGCATCTTTGCCTGCCATTTTATCGGCATCGAGTTCTATCAGCACTTCTTTCCAGGGCAGGTAGCCCCTCGAAATCCCGTCCATGTCGAAGCAAAAACCCGACCCCGTAAGAATGTTGACGTCATAGTATTTATCGCAATTATCAAGAAAATGCTGTATTAGCGTAGATTTGCCTATACCGGGCTCCCCTGCTACAAAGAAAGTGGAGCCGGCACTAAATTTTACTGTTTTCTCAAGCCTTTCCCTGAGAATCTGTAATTCATTTCTCTCAACAAACATAATTCAGTTTTAATCCTTTGTTTCCTTATTTATCGTCAGATTTTTCAAAATGTTTACCAGATCTTCGTAACCGTCCAGATTTTCGATAATTTTATCGAGAGCCAGTCCTTCGCAATTAATGTGAAGCCTTTCACCGTAATCGTAAATCGGCTTGATACTAGTATTGTTGCCTTCTGTTATCAGCCTGGAGGCAAAATCTTTAATAGCGCCGATCATAAGGGTTTTTCGCAGGTTATCCCTTGTTTTTCTGTATTCGCCATCGAACCTGCCGATAATCCCTGGCATCGAGCCAACAAGGTCATCGGGCAGTTTATAATCTTCGTCGGTAATAATAATTTCTTTTTTGCCTAAAAGGCTTTTATCAATAATTGATTTATTCTTCAAATAAGAAATAAGATTCTTGAAAAGTGAACTTCTCCTTATAGGTTTCACAAGGTAATCGTCGAATCCTGCTTTTATAATTTTAGATTCGTCCCTTTTCATTGCCGAGGCTGTAAGGGCAATAATCGGTATATCTGCCGTTGCCGGATTGGATTTTATCGTTTTAGTAGCTTCGTATCCGTCCATTTCCGGCATAACAAGGTCCATCAAAATAAGTTCCGGCTTGTACGAATTAAGTATTTCGATTGCTTTTTTGCCGTTTTCGGCTTCGGCAACTTCTACTTTGGTATCGGCAAAGAATTCGATAATCAGCTTTCTGTTCAGTTCAATATCATCGACGACAAGTATTTTTGCCGGTTCGAATTCTATCTGTGATATTTGCTCTTCGATTTTGTCATCCTTGCTTTTGTGCGGTTTATTATCGGAAAATGTCACCTTCGAAAGGAAAATCCTGAAAATACTACCCTTCCCGACACCGCTTTCAATCGAGATAAAACCGCCCATCATTTCTACGAGCCTCTTTGTGATGGATAAACCGAGGCCTGTGCCGCCAAGGGTTTTTCCGCCTTTTGTGCTGGCCTGCTTAAAGGCTTCGAAAATTACATTTTGCTGCTCGATGGATATGCCCACACCGGTATCTTCGACTTCGCAGACTATATCAATTTTATTTTGTTCGGGGTAAATTTTATGGGGATAAATATTTATGCAAACATATCCTGTATCGGTAAATTTTACCGAATTTCCCACCAGATTAACTAAAACCTGCCTGATCCTTGCTTCGTCGAGGAAAATGCATGGGGGTATTCCAGGGTCTATCTTTTCTATGAAATCGAGGTTCTTTTTATCGAAATTATATGAAAAAATTTGGTAAATCTCTTTGAAGACATCCCTGATGTCTATTGCGTCGTATTCCAGTTCGAGCCTTCCGGCTTCAATTTTGGAGAGATCGAGTATATCGTTGATTAAAACGAGCAGGTTTTTGCCGCTCGAAATAATTGATTTCAGGTATTCTTTGCTTTTCAGGTCTTCAATTCTGTTTTGCAGCAGTTCGCTGAAGCCAATTATCGAATTCATCGGAGTTCTGATTTCGTGCGACATATTTGCAAGAAATTCGCTCTTAAGCTTGTTAGCCGCATCGGCTGCTTCTTTTGCTTTTATCAGTTCCTGTTCGGCTCTTTTGATTTCCGAAATATCGAGAATAGTTGTAAGGATGCATTGCCTTTCGTTGAAATCGATAATTTCGCTTGTCAGAAGCGCATGTATCAGCCTATTGTCGTTTGTACGCATGGGGGCTTCGAAGTTCCTTAGGCTAAGGTTGGTTTCGAGTTCGCCGACAATTTTGTTCAGTTTATCGATATCCCACCATACAGGCATATCTTCGAACTTTCTGCCTTCGATGTCTTTTTTGTCGAGAAGAAAAAAACCGTAAAAGCTTTGATTTGCATCAATAAACTCGCCTTCGGGATAGGAATGCAAAGTAAAAGCCACGGGGCTGGAATGGAATATCGTAGAGAATCTTGAATTGCTTTCGCGGATTTGCTTGTTGGCCTGCTCAAGTTCTTCGCTGAAAAGCTTATAGTCTTTATCTTCGTCATTCATTTTATTTGGGCCATCGGCAGCAATCTGGCGTTTCCCCTTCCTAATAATGAAGAAAGGAATAAGTACAATTGCCAGGCCGGTAACGAGTCCCAGTATAAAATCAACAAATGGCACTATTCTCCTCCAATACTTGTCTGCCTTTCGTAATGACGATTTTACTTAATTTCAAAAAATACAAATTTCATTCTATCAATTAACATACCACAAAAACCCTCCATTTTTTTACAATGTTTTTTATGGGTTTACTTTAATATCCATTATTGAAGTTCAAAATTTTTTTTTGGTGGTTTAATTGAAAAAAATGTACTTACTGTTTGCTTTTTTATTTTTTCCGCAGTTAGTGACAGCAGAAAATC
>DAINRZ010000342.1:0-4670 GCA_036741575.1 Kapaibacterium sp. (SeqCode) | reverse complement strand
GATTTTTTATGTATATCCCTCAGTCAGGTTCTTTAGGAGCTAATAACACTAAGGGTGCAATAAGGTATGCCTTGCACAATACTTGGGGTGTTTCAGGTAAGCCCGCATATGTTATTTTTGGAGAAACTGAATTATCAAAAATAAATAATCCCTATTTTACTTTGTTTTATGCCTATTCAGACGGTTCAGAAGGTGGGACAAAACCTGATTTAAAAATATCAGTATCTGAAGACTGTGGAACAACGTGGAATGAGATTTCAAGTATTATACCAGTAGAAACCGGGCAGCCTACAGTAGCAGGGAATTGGTACGTTCCTCTTGCAAATCACTATAAACCTATTAGTATTAATCTTTCCCAGTTTAAAGATAAAAACCTTCTCTTCAGGGTTACAGTTATACCTGGTACCCACGGTAATGCATTCTATGTCGATGAAATTTCCATTACCGACGGCGCAACCGGCGTTGAAGAAAACACTGACGACGTAAACTATGTTATCTACCCCAACCCGGCAGATTTCGAAGTTCGCCTTGGCAGCCCGGCATTCCTCGGCATGAACTATTCTGTTTATTCTCTCGTTGGCGAAATGCTCCTGAGCGGCACGAACAACGACAACAGGATCGACATTAGCAGCCTGGCAGCAGGTACTTACGTTATTAAAATCGGCAGCGAAACATTACGTTTTGTAAAGAAATAAAATAAACACCGGCAGGCGCTTTAAGCGCAGCAGCCGATAGATTTATAACCTAAACAACCCGTCCAATTGCAGGGCGGGTTGTTTACGTTTGAAACACTTTCAGATTTTTTCCGTCAACTCCAGGAAATCTTTATATGGCAGCGCTGTCAGGCTGACAGCTTCGAAAGCTCCGTATTTTCGGCTGATAAGTGAAACCCTGGCAGCAGTTTCGGCGTCGGGCGCTTCGTAAATATCAATAAAGTCGTATTGGCCCAGTATTGCATAATGGGCAATAAACTTCACTTCGGGGCATTTCAGCTTTACGTCGTCGAGCCATTCCCGGCCCATTTTCTTTCTGTCTTTCATTTGCATGGAAATCTCGGGGGCGAGCTTCGTCATCAGGATAAACGTCTTCATTGCTTTACTCCTCAATAATTTAGGAAACAATTACTTCGCCTAAAAATAACAAATATTCCCAATTAATAAAAGAGGAAAAAAATCAGGCTAACTAAGCAGTGTAATTAAGTAGTAATTAATGTATATCGTTCTTAGCCACCAGCTTCGACCATGTGTCTTTCAGTGTTACGGTCCTGTTGAAAACAGGTTTCCCTGGTGAAGAGTACTTGGAATCCACGCAGAAATACCCTAATCTTTCGAACTGGAATTTATCTCCCGGCTTTGCACTTCCCAGGCGTGGTTCGGCGTAACATTCGGCAGCAATCTCAACTGATTCAGGATTAATATTGGCGGTAAAGTCTTCGCCTTCGGCTGTATCCTCGGGATTCTCCTTCGTGAATAACTGGTTATATAGCCTTGCTTCTGCTTTGACGGCATGTTTGGCAGATACCCAGTGAATGGTTGCTTTTACTTTGCGTCCGTCTGGAGCGTTGCCGCCCTTGGTTGCAGGGTCGTAAGTGCACCTAAGCTCGATTATATTACCGTTATCATCTTTCACTACTTCGGTACATGTTATGAAATAAGCATATCTGAGCCTTACCTCCCTGCCCGGGGCCAGCCTGAAAAATTTCTTTGGCGGATCTTCCATAAAGTCATCCCGTTCAATATAGATTTCCTTCGAGAATGGCACCTTTCTTGTGCCGGCGGTTTCATCTTCGGGATTGTTTACAGCTTCCAGTTCTTCGGTCAAATCTTCAGGATAATTCTCTATGATAACTTTAAGTGGATTAACAACTGCCATTACCCTCTGGGCTTTTTTATTCAGGTCCTCGCGAATGCAATGCTCGAGCAAGCTTATGTCAACGACGGAATCTGCCTTGGCAACTCCAATTTTATCCGCAAAAACCCTGATTGATTCCGGGGTATAACCCCTGCGCCGCAGGCCGGATATTGTGGGCATACGAGGGTCGTCCCACCCGTCCACAAACCCGTCTTTTACTAAACGGAGCAGTTTTCGTTTGCTCATTACAGTGTAATTCAGGTTGAGCCTTGCAAACTCGATTTGCTGCGGCCTGTAGGCTCCAAGCTCCTCCAGAAACCAGTCATATAACGGCCTGTGGGCTTCGAATTCCAGTGTGCACAGCGAGTGAGTAATCCTTTCGATTGAGTCCTCGAGGCCGTGGGCCCAGTCATACATAGGATAGATACACCATTTGCTGCCTGTATTGTGGTGTTCGGCATGTAAAATACGGTACATAACCGGATCGCGCATATTCAGGTTGCCCGATGCCATGTCAATCTTTGCCCTCAGTGTGCGGGTGCCGTCCGGGAATTCGCCGTTCTTCATTCGCCCGAACAAATCCAGGTTTTCTTCGATACTCCGGTTCCTGTAGGGCGATTCCTGCCCCGGTTGGGTGAGAGTTCCCCTGTGGCGGCGGATTTCTTCGCCGGTAAGGTCGCACACATAAGCTTTGCCTTTTTTAATTAAATCTATTGCATATACATACATCCGTTCAAAATAATCTGATGCAAAATAGAGCCTGCCTTCCCAGTCGAAGCCCAGCCAGCGGACGTCCTGCTTAATGGATTCCACGTATTCTTCTTCTTCCTTAGTCGGGTTTGTATCGTCGAACCGGAGGTTGCATTTGCCGCCGTATTCCAGGGCAATACCGAAGTTGAGGCAAATGGATTTGGCGTGGCCTATGTGCAGGTAACCGTTAGGCTCGGGGGGGAACCGTGTGTGAACCCTGCCGCCGTGTTTGCCCGTACGGTTGTCTTCGTCGATTATCGACCTGATAAAATTTGATGACCTCTTTTTTTCCGTTTCTTCCATTGTGGATATCACCTTAATACTTAATAAAATAGCTATTGACGTATTTACCTGTTTTTTAAATTGTTAAAAAATGATAAATTATTAAAATTATTTTTTCGTTCAATTGACAAATATTTTAAATAAAAACGAAAGGGATAAAAATGAAAGTAACCTTGAGGCTCGACGGCAATATGAGGATTATCGGCTCCAACAAAAAAAACCAGGAGACTGTGTTCGATACCGTGGCCGAAGCCGGCGGCACCGATACCGCTGCCACTCCCATGGAAATAATGCTTCAGGCAATGGCTTCGTGCAGCATTATGGATACCGTCAGTATATTGCGCAAGAAACGCCGCCAAATAGGCGGGCTTAACGTCTTTGTGGAGGGAACGCGCGCAGAAGAGCATCCGAAGGTCTTTACAAAAGTACATCTGATATACGAACTGAAAAGCCCCGACGCCGAAATGAAAGACTTAGAAAGGGCGGTAGAGCTTTCGCAGGAGAAATATTGCAGCGCTTCGGCTATGTTCAGACTCTCCGGCTGCCAGGTTACCACCGAATGCAGGCTTGTGTAGCCCATGCCGCTTCGGGCTTGGTTTTGCAGGTTAAGATTAAAAATATTTTCCATTATTTCGATTTATTGTTATTGGGAATATATTAATAATTTTTTTCCTTGACGCACGGCAGTGCTACCCGCTGCGGTATGATACCCACAGCCGGCCGGCCGCTGTTTATACGCAGAATCGCGCATTGGACAGCCTGCCCGAAAATTTTTGCGGCGAGGGTGAGAAAAAAATTTCGCCGCTTCGCTTCGGGGCTTAACGTTTTATAAATGAAATTCTTCGCTTAACCGTATGTGGTAATAAGATTTTCTTTAGAAAGTTGGATTACAGATTGAAAATTCATAAATTGTTAAAAATTCTAAGTGCATGGTATTCCCTGTTGTGGTTGGATTACAGATTGAAAATTGATAAATTAAAACATGCTATTGAATTTGATATCGATAAGTTGTGGTTGGATTACAGATTGAAAATTGATAAATTGAAGTTTATCGATTATGACTTTGCAGAGCGGTTGTGGTTGGATTACAGATTGAAAATTGATAAATTAAGCATATAGCTTTTCCAAATCGGCACGGCGTTGTGGTTGGATTACAGATTGAAAATTGATAAATTGATGTTACTAAATGCCTCAGTTAATCCGGTGTTGTGGTTGGATTACAGATTGAAAATTGATAAATTATTATTTTAGTAGAAACAATTAAAAATACTGTTGTGGTTGGATTACAGATTGAAAATTGATAAATTCCCCCAGTCGCCTGCTGCCGATGTTTGCCCGTTGTGGTTGGATTACAGATTGAAAATTGATAAATTAAATGAGAAGAATATTTCTTTGATTTCGGGGTTGTGGTTGGATTACAGATTGAAAATTGATAAATTGCGACCAGGTATTGTTTAATCACACTACCGGTTGTGGTTGGATTACAGATTGAAAATTGATAAATTTCAAACCTTTTGGCTGAGCAAATAAGTGCGGTTGTGGTTGGATTACAGATTGAAAATTGATAAATTCCTCTGCAATACCTTCCTTGCCGTCCATGGGTTGTGGTTGGATTACAGATTGAAAATTGATAAATTCGAAGGCCCTATGTTCCTGGAGAATGACAAGTTGTGGTTGGATTACAGATTGAAAATTGATAAATTCTGAATCAGCTGTTCACATTCGCAGGCAAGGTTGTGGTTGGATTACAGATTGAAAATTGATAAATTGCGACCAGGTATTGTTTA
>DAINRZ010000341.1:0-4696 GCA_036741575.1 Kapaibacterium sp. (SeqCode) | reverse complement strand
ATTACTGGGAATATGGTGATATAGCCAAATATATTATCGAAGGTAAAGGCATCACTTTTGCCTATTTCGACGAGCAAGGCTATGCTCATGGATACCAAACAGGCAGAGAAACCTACCCCACCGCATTTGTTCCGATAGGATATGTAGCATACCTTATTCCTTTCCTTTCGATTGATAATATCGTATTTCGCAATATCCTTATTTTACTATCTCACTTTATATTAAGCGGATTAACTGCAGTTTATTTAATCAAGCTGACAAAGGAAATAACCAATAGCAGGCTGGCATATTTGGGTGGCTTGCTCTATGCATTGCTACCTGAGTTTATTTATGCCTCGACTCTCTACGGAACAACACAAGTGTACCATTTCCTGACAATTCTTGTTATTTACCTTCTGGTTAAAAGGCAGAAAAATTCTGGTAAATCAAGCCTTTTGGGGATTTCGGTATTGTGTGGACTTTTGATTTACATCCGTTCTGAATTTGCACTTTTTGTGCTGATGCTTATAATCTACTGGCTTATCAAAAAGAATTTCAGGGATTCATTAATTATTTCTACTGTGGTCGTATTAATGATTCTTCCATGGCAAATCAGGAACTACTATACATTCGACGACTTTATACCATTTACTACTACAAACGGGTACAATTTTTGGAAAGGCCATTCCCAATATTTCTATGGTGAAAAGCAGAGCCCCGAACAACAACTAGCTATTAACAGCCTTGAGGGCAACAGGTACCTGGAAAGGGAACTCAACAAGATGTATAAGAGCTGGGCCTGGGAATACATTGAAAAAGATAAGGCCGATCTTATAAAACGAACAGCCCTAAAAGGGTTTTATTTCATCGTTAGCGATATCCGCGATCCCCGGTCGCTGCATATTCTTTACCTTCTCCCGTGGCTGTTGATGATTCCACTTTCAGTATATGGGTTTATTGTACTTGGCAACAAAAGGATAATGATACCTGTATATCTGCTCATTTTATCGAACATTTTGGTAGTGCTTGTTTATACGGTATTGCCAAGGTACCAGACAATGATGAAACCCCTGCTGATCCCGTTCATCGTTTTGGCGGCAGACGATTTGTTATCAAAATTTAAGAATTTTAGGGAAAACCGGCAAAAGTCGCTCCCCCGCACCTGAAACGACCTACTATACTTACCCGATTAAACAAATTTAATGAACGGAATACGGCTTTATTTGTTAATTTTAAGTTTTTTAATTGATGAATTCTTAGTAAAGTATGCGACAGAATTAATAATGATGAAAAGATGGGGTGAATATGTCTGAATTCTTGTTTAAGCCATTCGAAGAAATGACCGAAGCAGATTATGCCGAAGTCGGTTTTATGTCCGGCCTCGAGATACACCAGCAATTGCTGACCGAAAAAAAACTGTTTTGCAGATGCCCTGCCGGCAGGTACAGCGATGAATTCCACGCCGAAATACTGCGCCACATGAGGCCGACACTCTCGGAGCTTGGCGAATACGACGGCACTGCCCTTATGGAATTCAAAACAAAAAAAGATATTATTTACAGGATAAACCGGAATACGGTCTGCACTTATGAGATGGACGACACCCCGCCCTTCGAAATGAACGACGAAGCGCTCGATATTGCTATCGAAGCCGGAATGCTGCTGAACGCAAAGATCGTAGATGAGATTCATATTGCCCGAAAGCAATATCTTGACGGCAGCATACCCACCGGTTTCCAGAGGACTGCAATTATAAGCGTCGGCGGCTGGATACCCTACAAAGACAAGAAAATCAACCTGATACAGATGTCTATCGAAGAAGATTCATGCCGTGAATACAGCGATTCGGGCCATACACGGGTTTACCTTGCCGACAGGCTTGGTATGCCTCTGATAGAAACAGTTACATTTCCCGAAATGAAGACGCCTCAGGAAGTGGCGGAAGTTAACGAGATTCTGCGCAGGCTGGTCAGGAGCACAGGCAAAGTCAGGACGGGCGTCGGCGCGGGACGCGAGGACGTCAACGTCAGTGTCCGCGGCGGCACGCGGATTGAAATTAAAGGCGTTCCATCAATAAAGAGGATACCTTTGCTGACTTACAACGAAGCCATGAGGCAGTGGAACCTGCTAAGGCTCAGGGCGGAGATGCACCGCAGGGGCGTTACAGAATCTACCTTTGAATACAAAATTGATAATGTGACTGGTCTATTAAAGAAAACCGCCTATCAGCCAATTCAAAATGCTATCAACAGCGGCAAACGCGTAATGTGCGTCACACTCAGGAATTGCAAAGACCTGCTGAGGTGGCAGACTCAGACCGACACTACTTTTGCAAAGGAAATTTCGGACAGGGTGCGCGTTATTGCATGCCTGACCGACCTGCCAAATATTACGCACTCGGACTACCCCGGCGAGACAATATCTTCGGCCGACGGCACGAGAATCAGGCAGAAAGTAGGCGCTTCCAAAGACGATGCGCTTGTGCTGGTGTGGGGCAACGAGCAGGATACCGATACCGCAACAAGGGAAATTGTGATAAGGGTGAAAGAAGCAACGGTGGGAATCCCCTCGGAAACAAGGCAGGCCCTGAGAGACGGTACAAACGGATTCGAAAGGATATTGCCAGGGCCCGAAAGAATGTACCCCGATACCGACCTGCCGCCAAAGAAAATATTGCAGGAGAGAAAAGACAGGATAAAGGCTCAACTGCCTGTTCAGATATGGCTGCGCGAAAGCTGGTACAGGGAAATCGGCGTTGCCGAAGATAATATTAAGGGCCTTTCGAAATCGAAATTCGCAGGCACTTTCGAGAAATTAGTTAAAGAATGGGATATAGAACCTAAGTTAATCTCGAATGCTATTATCCAATATATGAAGCGGCTCGGCAAGCACAAGTACGATATCAGCCAGCTGACCGAAGAGATAATAATGAACATTTTCGATGCCTACAGGACTGGTAAATTAGTGAAAGAAGGGATTTTTGTAGCACTGGAAAAGTCCCTGAAAGCAGGCAAATATACAAAAGAAGTCCTTCCAAAGCCCGCAAAAGCAGAAGAAGTTAAAGAATTCGCCAATCACTGCCGTGAAAATCTGAAAAAAGAAAAAATAAGGAAACCAGAGAATTTATATAAAATTATGATGGGTATGGTAATGGCAAAATTCAGGGGCAGGATAAGCGGCAGCGAGGTTTCGGGATTAATTAGTGAAATAACAGGCAGGGAGGTATAAAATGGCAGGCAGCGAAGATTATAAAGGTTACAGGGGGCAGACTCTTGGAGTGCTGCAAAAATATAATGCAATGGTTTGGTGCGATGTAGATATCCAAACGACTGACGGCAACTTTAAGGGGTTGATATTGCCCCGCTCCGAAAACGCAGATGAATTCCATATAGTTCTAAAGCTCATTACCGGATACAATATCGGTATTGCTTCAGCAAAAGTACAGGATATTAAAGTAATGGGCCGCAAAGTGGCTAACTATAAAATTCCTGAGAAAGAATTCCCATTCGACCCTAAGAAGCCGAGAGTGAAACTTTTTGGTACCGGCGGCACTATTGCCAGCCGCCTGGATTACCGTACCGGAGCAGTTATCCCGGCATTCTCGCCTGGCGAGCTTTATGGCTCTGTACCAGAGCTTGCAGACGTGTGCAACCTGGAAACAGAGAAGCTGTTCGGGGTTTTCAGCGAAAACATGGGGCCTGAACAATGGAAAATATGCGCCCAGAGAATTGGCGAAGAAATCAATAAAGGCGTTAAAGGCATCGTAATCGGCCATGGTACCGACACTATGCATCATACGGCATCGATTCTGTCGTTTATGGTGCAGAATTCGCCGGTTCCAATAGTAATGGTAGGCTCGCAGCGCTCGAGCGACAGGCCTTCGTCCGATGCGGCTCTCAACCTGATACACAGTGTAAAAACCGCCGCAGAAAGCGATATTGCCGAGGTAATGGTATGTATGTTCGGCCCCACATCCGATTCCTACGGCCTGCTGCATAGGGGTACGAGGGTTAGGAAAATGCATTCCAGCTACCGCTCCACATTCAGGACTATCGGCGATATACCTCTGGCAATGGTGGACAGGAACAAGATTACCCCACTGCGGACAGATTACCATAAGCGCAGAAACGACAAGAACGTAGTAGTTAATACTGCTTTCGAGGAGATGGTAACAATACTCTACTATTACCCGAACATGAAACCTGACCTTATCTATTCGCTGATAGACAACGGTTACAAGGGCATAGTCATAGCCGGTACAGGCCTCGGCCATGTGAACAAGCCTCTCTACCCCGCCCTGAAAAAATGCCAGGACGCCGGAGTAGCTGTATATATGACCGTACAAACCTTATGGGGTTACGTGCAGATGTACGTTTACGAGACAGGGCGCGAAATGATGGACCTCGGCGTAATACCCCTGGCGAACGTACTGCCCGAGGTAGCATATGTGAAACTCGGCTGGGCGCTGGGACAAACGAGCGACCTGGAGGAAGTACGTAAAATAATGCTTACACCTGTAAACGGCGAAATCACAGAGCGCGAACCCAGCAACGGTTACCTGATATACCAGGGCGGCATTCCCGAAGTGGAAGAATTTATTTCCCAATATAGAAAGTAAACCTATTAAGCAGATTAAATGCAAGGCCTTGATTTTTAAGGGCCTTTTATATGTGCGACCGGCAGGTCGCACTGCTAAGGAGTGCAAGTCTCCAACAAG
>DAINRZ010000340.1:0-4698 GCA_036741575.1 Kapaibacterium sp. (SeqCode) | reverse complement strand
CGATGAGTTTTATACTAATGCAATAAAAAGCCAGCAGGGTTATATTATGAACGAAACACTGGCCGAGAAAATTTCGTTTACCGAAGTGCCCGGTGGCGAGAAACTTGAGATTGACGATTACACGCTCTCTGTCGTTATTGCTAAAATTTAACATATAGAATTAATAATTTTTAATGCAAAAACAATTGTTTGTTTTTTATTTGATTTAGTCTTATAATGTATGTTTAAATTATATAAATGAAATAAACATTTAATCAATACTTAATTTTGAGATAATAGGAGATTGAAAATGGCTAAGAAGGTTAAAGAAGAAAATAAAGAAAAAGCCATAAATGTTGTTGATAAGAAAGCTTCGAAAACAGTGAAAGCTGAACCGGCTGCCGAGCCTAAAAAGGCAAAAACAGCGCCCGCAAAAACGGTTAAGCCTGTTGCCAATGCCAAGGCGGCTGCAAAACCGGAAGCTAAAGCTGCTGCAAATGTGACTTCAAAGGCCAAGGCTCCTGTAGTTTCAAAAGAAGCTAAAACAGATTCGAAAATCAAGGCGGCAGCTCCGGCAGCAAAAAAAGCCGAACCAAAGCCTGCCCCTAAGAAAGAGGTTAAAGCAGCTCCGGCGCCTGCACCAAAGAAAATTGAGCCAAAAGCAAAAACTGCAGAGAAAAAAGCTCCTGCCAAGCCAGCTAAAGCTGAAGTCAAAGCAGAAGCTAAGCCTGCTGCTAAAAAAGCTGTTACCGAACCGGCCAAGGCAAAGCAGCCTGCAATGAAAGCTGCCACTGCCAAACCGGAACCTGCAAAGAAAGAGGCTAAACCTGCTGCAAAGCCGGCAGCAAAAGCACCGGTAGAAGCCGAACCTATGCCGGCAGCAAAAGCTGCACCGAAAAAAGCGGTTAAGCCGGCAGCCAAGGCAGCCCCGGCCAAGGCCGAGCCTAAAAAAGAAACTCCAAAAGCTGCGCCCGAAGCCGTGCCTGCAAAGGAAAAAGCAAAACCAAAAGCAAAAACTGCTGCCAAGCAGGAATCTGCAGCTCCCGGCCAGGTAAGGTATTCCGACGAAGACCTGGAGTTTTTCAGGAAAAGGATTCTCGACCTGCGCCAGGAATCAATCGACGAGCTGAGAATGCTTAGGGAAAGGCTCGATGACCTGACGGAATTCAATTTTGCCGAGGAAAGCATGATTTACTCCATGCACATGGCCGAGCAGGGCTCCGAGGCTATCGAAAAAGAAAAGACTTATGCCCAGATACAAAGAATCAATGAGTATATTAAAAAATTAGACGATGCCATTCAGAGAATCGATGACAAGACTTACGGTATTTGCAGGGTTTGCGGCTGCCTTATTTCGAAAGAAAGGCTTTGGGCCGTACCTGTGACTACCCTGTCGGCTTCGTTCAAAGTCCATAACCGGTGCCCCGATGACGGTATCGACAGGATAGAACCTTTGAGAAAATAAAGGGATAGAAGCCCTTTTGCTTATTCGAGGGATTTCTCTACAAGGGTATTGATTTTTGTAGAAAAACCAATTGCAAGTTTGATTTTTTCATTAAGCGCCGGATTGGGATTTAGTTCAAGTTCGGCGTTAATTTCGTTTAGAAGAGTGAATAGGCTCATAGCAGGAGCTTTCAGTTCTTCGGCGTTTTTCATTTTCTCTTCATTTAGTTTTCTTAACTTGATGTTTATCTGAGTAAAGAGTTCCTTCGATCTTTTCAGTTCCACGTATGTGTTGACCCTAGCCAGCAATTCGGAAGAATTGAACGGCTTGACGATATAATCTATTCCCCCGGCCTCGAAACCTTTAACAATATCCTCGGTTTCGTTCTTTGCCGTCAGGAAAATAACAGGAATCTCCTTTGTAAAATCGTTATCCTTAAGTTTCCTGCATACCTCGAACCCGTCCATATCGGGCATCATTACATCGAGCAGAATTAAGTCGGGAAGTATGGTATCCACCATCGAGAGCGCCTGGATACCGTTGGTTGCCATCGATATCTCGTAGCCTTCTTCAATCAGTGTATTGCCAATAATCTGAAGGTTGTTCAAAATATCGTCAACAATTAAAACTAAGGGTTTATCTGTAATTTCGCTTATCTCTTTGTTCAGCATTGTCGTATCCCATTAATTGTGAAATTTTATAACCAGCATTTATATTTTAAAAAACATTTACAAAATTATTCAAAACCGAATAAACTATCAACAGCATTAACAATACTTTCGTATTTATCGAGAGAGTCGATGATTTTAATAATATCGAGTTTCTCGCAAGAGTTAAAAAGGTTTTCGGAATACTTTCCCAGTATATGCAATTCGTTTTCCTCGGCAATTCTCCTGAGCCTGGTAGCAAAATCTTTAATCGAGCCAACTAGCAGGGTTTTTCTCATCTTGCTGCATAATTCCATCATTTCGCCGTGCAACAGCGCCGAAACTTCCTTTTTCTTTTCAATCGGCATGATAGATTCACCACCTTGTGATGATATGCCAACGGTTACATCGTCAGAAACTGTTTCATAATCCAGATGCTTTATCAGCTCTCTGAAAACAGACTGCTTTGAAAGTGGTTTTTTCAGAATGCCGCTGAAACCCGAAGACTGGACTTTTTCTTCATCGGTTTTGGAAGCCGATGAAGCCAATGCGATTATCGGAATTTGGCTGTTGTCCAGATTAGATTTTATATTCTTTGCAGCAATATAACCGTCGGAGCCGGGCATAACCAAATCCATAATAATCAGGTTGGGTTTGTTGTATGCCACATATTTAACTGCTTCTTTGCCCGAAGCGGCTTCTTCGATATTTATTTTAGTCGATTTGAAATACTCCCTTACTAAAATCCTGTTCATTTCAAGGTCATCTACTACGAGTACAGTTGCAGGTGCAAAATCTATCCTGCTATAGTCAAATTCGTCGGGTTTTTCGGGCAAATACGATTCGCAGCTTTCGGTAATACTGACATTAGGAATGGTAACAACAAACCTGCTGCCTTTTCCCTTTTCGCTATCCACATAGATAGTGCCGCCCATCATCTCGACAAGCCTTCTGGTTATCGAGAGGCCCAGCCCTGTGCCTCCGTATTGCCTTGTGCTTTGTCCGCTTTGCTGCCTGAAAGCTTCGAAAATAATTTCCTGGTCTTCTTTTGATATGCCAATTCCGCTGTCGGCAATCTCAATAATCAATTCCACTTTATTATCCTTTTCAGCGGTTTTTGCATCTACCGACACGGTGATAGAGCCCTGCTCGGTAAACTTGACGGCATTGCCGATAAGATTAACGAGTACCTGCCTTATCCTGGCTTCGTCGAGCATAATTTCTTTCGGCACAGAGCTTTTAATTTCAGTGCTGTAGGCAAGTTTTTTTCCCTCGAATTTTAATATAAACAGCTTGCGTAGCTCTTCAAGAAAGTCGCTGATATTAATAGAATTGTACACCAGCTCGAATTTGCCTGCCTCAATTTTGGAAAGGTCGAGAATATCGTTTATTAATGCAAGAAGGTTTTTGCCGCCGGTTTTAATACCATCGAGGTACTTTTTGTTTAAATCGTCTTCTATCCTGTTGCCGAGCAATTCGCTGAATCCAATAACAGAATTCAGCGGCGTTCTGATTTCGTGAGAGATATTTGCCAGGAACTCAGTTTTTAATTTGTTTGCAGAATCGGATGCTTCTTTTGCTTTGATAATTTCTTCCTCGGCTCTTTTCCTGTCGCTTATATCCTGAATGCTGCACAATATGCAATTTTGCCCGTTTAATTCTATTACTTCGGATGTAATTAAAGTAGCTATCCTTTCGTCGGCTTTGTTTTTCATCATTATTTCCAAGTTCGAAATTCTCATGTTTTTCTGAAGAATCTGGAACACATTTGTCATATCTTCGCTTTGGTACCAAATAGGCATATCGCTGAATTTCCGGCGGATGACATCATCGTGGCTCAGCAGGAAAGTGGCAAAAAAGCTGAGGTTGGCGTCGATATATTCGCCTGTGGGGTATGATGTTAGTATGATAGCATTGGGGCTCGAATGGAAAATCGTCGAAAACCTGTTGTTGCTTTCTTTGATTGCCATGTTGGCTTCTTCAAGTTCTTTGTAGAGCCTGATAAGGTTGTCCTCGCTATCCTTGTATTTTTCGTTGGCAAAAAACAGCTCTTTGTTAAGCTTAATAAGGTGTTCTTCTGTTTGGCGGTACCTCAGGTTGTTAATATACAGTGCATCGTTTGTAGCCCTAAGCTCAGCTTCATTTTTCAATCTGATATAGATAAAAAGGATGGAAAAGAATACGGGGTATGCCAGCACAAGCGGTAGTTCGGGCAATTGAAGCGGCATTGGGAAGACTACGGTTGAAATATACAGCATCGCCGAGTATATCAACAAATTATATATTACTACATGATATGTCCTTTTTAGAAGCATCGAGCCGCCCCACTGTACAGTCAGCAGAGGGATAAGGTATTCCAGCAGAAGGCCGTTTCTAAAAACAAGCCAGATCAAATGGCCTGCAACTAATGCCAGCCCGGTGTAAATAAAATAAATTAATTTTGCTCTAATTGATTCGAAGAAAATTGATAATACCGGTACTATCAAAAGAAATGCACCAATAATAACCCTTATTTCCACCGGATCAATTCCGGTATCGGGTTTCAGCATAGTAATAATTATAGTGCCTAAATAAATAAATGCCGTAAAAAAGAATACAATCATGTTGAAACTTAGGTTTTTACATTTT
>DAINRZ010000339.1:0-4703 GCA_036741575.1 Kapaibacterium sp. (SeqCode) | reverse complement strand
GACGACAAATGTCGAAGACAAGCCCAATATTTCAGATTTTACAGTATGTCCTAATCCAGTTACCGATTTTGCGATAATCAATATTAATCCAATATATAGTCTCAATAGCAAAATTCAAGTTAATATTTTCAATGTTGATGGAGTTAAGATTAAAACGCCTGTATTACACATTCCTAATAATGATAGCGATAGTTTTTTGATTGATTGTTCTACGCTTACTGATGGGGCTTACTTTTATGAGTTAATTTCCGATGGTTTTATTCAAAAAGGCGCATTCTTTGTTGGAAAATGAAGCTAAGATTTTGTTCATTTCCTCCTCCCCCCGCCACTTCCTGATTATAAAACAAAATTTCATTATCATATCTCATAAAAAATTGACTCCTCATGAATTAAAGAATATTGAATTAACAAAATGTAATTTTTACTTAAATATTTTGATTGTTAATTTGTGTTTTTCATAAAAAAATGTATAGAATATTGAAAGCCTTGTTTATGGAAATTTTCCCTCACCCGGAGTATGAAGAGCTAAAGGCAGAATACCACTCGAAAAAGGCCTTAATGCTCGATTTGATTATTGACAGGGACCAGCTGAAATATGTTGCCATCCCCAATCTTAATGCTGTTTATATGCAACAGTTCGGTGCAATCCTGATTGAAAGGCTCGAAAAAGAACACACATACCTTAGGCTGAGACGCAAAATAGAACTGATCCAGGCACGGATGAACGCCGGCCAAAAGGTAAATCTTACTCTAATTGAAGAAACGCTTGAATCGGAATTCTATAAATGGGAGGAGGAGATTGAGCAATTGATAAAAGAAAAGGAGTCGGCAGACAGTTGGTTCGATAGTTGCCTGCCACCACCCGAAGCAGGTGAATTGAAGCTGAAATACAGAGAAATAGTAAAAAAACTGCACCCCGACCTGAATCCCAATTTGAGCAGTTTCGAAACTGATTTGTGGCACAAGACACAGGAAGCATACCAGCATGGCAACATCGAAGAAATACGAAGGATATTTTTGATATTGGACGACATGGCCTGTATCACCGGTATCCCCAAAACCGATATTCCCAAGGAAATAGCCGCTAAAATTGACCAATTGGATGTCCAGATTGCTAAAATTAATGAGGAAATCAGAATCCTGAAAACAAAGTTCCCGTTAAATTTCAGGCGTGTACTCGATGACAGTAATATGACTAATACTGAAAAATCTAAAATAAAAGAGAATATCGATGATTATGTAAAGAAAATTCAATTTTTGGAAGCTCAGTTGTTAAATTTGAAACTAATAATAGATTATGAACAATTTAATTAAGCAACACAAATCTCTTGTCGATTTAATAGGCGGTTCTTTTACATCCGACGGACTACCCAAGCCATTTGTGCAGGAGATATTCCTGTTGGAATGCCATATTGCCGGCACCACTCACGTAAAAATCGAAGATATCGAGCCGGAATTATCAGCCGGCGACCCGCTAATTTTCTTACGCGAATCCGACAACGAGCACGATAAGCTGGCAATTGCAATAAGCGACAAAAAAGTAAGAAAAATCGGTTATCTGCCAATGGCCAAAAATGAGGTGATTGCAAGGCTGATGGATGCGGGCAAACTGATTTTCGGGAAAGTTGAAACAAAGGAATGGCACGATAAGTGGCTGAAAGTAAATATAAAAGTATATATGAGAGACTACTAACAGTGCAGCCAATATTAACAAATCTGGAGCAAATATTAATTACTAAGTACAAAACGGATATGGTTTTGCACTTGGCATCACACACTGAAGCTTTTGACGAAGCCGCGAAGCTGGCCTTGACGGACAGGCAGCCGTTTGCCTGGAGGGCCGCATGGCTGCTATGGGAATGTATGGAAGCAAACGATCCGAGAATCGATGAATTCATCCCCGGTATCATCGAAGCATTGCCTGCAAAGAAAGAAGGCCACCGCCGCGAACTTCTGAAAATCCTGCTGAAATCGGATATCGGCGAAGAGCTCGAAGGCAGGCTGTTCGATATATGCACACGCATGTGGGAGCAAATCAGTTCACGGCCATCGGTAAGGCTGATGGCTCTGAAGATGATGCTGAAAATTGCAGAGAAATACCCTGAATTTAAAAACGAAATTTCTTACCTGGCACAGAAACATTATTTGGAAACATTATCACCAGCAGTAAGGAAATCTGTTGCTAAGTTGATGAAATAAATCTTATGAAATATGTGATATTTGAATACTGTATGCAGTTATTATTAAATGAAAAGGACAATTATTGAAAGAGTTGACTGTGATACCGGGAATAGGTAAATCCATGGTAATAGATAATGGAACCTGGGCATCAGGCAGATTTCTGTCTCGGTTTGATACATTTGTTTATTTTCCATGAAGCGATAGTCACTTAATTAATTTTTATAGAATTTTAATAATTAAAAAAACTATTTTTTTCTTATTTTTAGAAATTCTTTTTAACAGTTTGTTAGAATACACATGAGCAATTTTCTTAGAATATTGGTAATAATTTGCTGTCTGCTCTTCTGTTGCTCAAAACCGGGCAATGGCGGAAGTGAGGATTCAAGAGATATTAAAAATTCCGGTGGGCAAAATTCCAGTTCAATCTCAGGAGAAAAAGATATGATAGTAAGCACAGTTGCAATGATTGACGAAAATCATTTCTGGGAAATAATCGATAAATCAAAAAAAAATACAAAAAATTTGGATGAACAGGAGCAGTATCTAATTAACGAATTAATTAATTTGCCCCAACACGAAATCATAGGCTTTTACCACAGAGTAAACAAACTGATACTTGATAGTTATACTTCAAATTTGGCTTGTGCCGGTTATCTGATGAACGGAGGATTAACTGATGACGGATTTGAGTATTTCAGGTTGTGGATTATTTCCAGAGGTAAAAATGTTTATTACGGCGCATTAGAAAATCCTGATATACTGATTGACGAAATCCGCGGCAATGATAATTTTTACGAATTTGAAGCCTTTATGTATGTAGCTGCCAATGCTTTTAAAAGAAAGACAGGAAATAACCTTTATGATCATTTGGATAAAAAAATACCTTATTCTGATGGCCTTAATTATCCTACAATAGAATTTTCCTGGGATGAAAACAAATCCGAAAGTATGAAAAGTATATGTCCGCGCCTGTTTGGAAAATTTTACAAAAAATAGTATTAATGACGTAATTTGAATGAAATCAAAAGAACAAATATTGAAAGAGTTGACTGTGATACCGGGAATAGGTAAATCCATGGCAATAGATTTATGGGACCTGGGTATCAGGCAGGTCTCTGACTTGGCAGGAAAAAATGCCGAATCGATGTATGAAACACTATGCAAATTAACAGGCCTCAGGCAGGACAGGTGCGTGCTTTACGTGTTCCGCTGCGCGATTTACTTTGCAGAAACACCCGATGACAAGCGCAACCCGGAAAAACTAAAATGGTGGAACTGGAAAGATAATTGAATCAAAAGAAGATAAGTAATTTTAACGGTTAAATATCTTTTCCTGTTATTTAGCAATTAAAAATATAAAATATCAAAATATTTACGATGACAATAACATATAATTATAGAGAATCGGGAATGCAGCAACTTTAGCCGAAGCCAAAAATCTTACGGTATTAGTTAAATGCCTGAACCCAATCTTGCAAGCCAAACCTAAAAAAAATGAAATAATACCAGATTTACTACCTGATTTCTTCCACCCTTTTGACAAATGGAAGTTCCTTGAGAATAACTCTTTCCATACCTGCCCGCAAAGTCATAATAGAAAGCGGACACCCTCTGCAGTTGCCCAAAAAGCGGACTTCCAACACACTGGTGCTTTCCTCGAGCCTCACGAACTCGATATCGCCGCCATCTTTTTGCAAATTGGCGCGCATCGTACCAAGGACGATTTTAATCTTCTCAATTTTTTCATCTATCGAATCCATATATATAGCAAAAATAATTAAATAAAAAGTATTAATAAAAGTTAAAAATTCTTTAATTTACACAATTAAAAATGAACATTTATTAAGTGATTATTAATAGAACAATTATATAAGCCGGGGATGGTTAGAAACAGTATAAGATCAAAAATGATAAGAGATTACATTCTTTTTTTTATCTCTTTTTTTGTTTTACTGGCTTTGGTAATTTACTTTACACTTAAAATAACGCTGCCCGAATCGATGACAGGTGTCGGGATGGATGCTAATAATACTGAAACCGGGAATATTGTAAAGTTTTCAGATATTTTTCTGATTATAATGGTTCCTTATACTATACTTACCGTTGTATTCATATTGATAAACCTGCATATACAAAGAAAATACAAAGGCAAAATCATTAAAATCGAACAGTTCATCGATAATATTCAGGCCGGGGCGCTCGATATAAAACTAACCGAGAAGTTTAATTCCACTGAATTAAGAATCCTGGCTATGAAAATTAACGATATGATAGACAGGCTGGATAAATCATTCAGCAGGATGCGCCATTTTGCTTCGATTGTATCGCACGAACTGAAAACGCCTCTTACAATAATAAGGGGAGAACTTGAAATTGCACTTCACAGCAAAAAGTCGGACGAAGAATACCAGATAATAATAGCCAGTTCACTCGATGAAATTATCCGCCTTAATAATGTCGTCAATTCTCTCCTTGACCTTTCCCGCGCCGAGGATGGAAGAATAGTACTCAATCTAAACAGA
>DAINRZ010000338.1:0-4712 GCA_036741575.1 Kapaibacterium sp. (SeqCode) | reverse complement strand
AAGCGCATAGAAGGCGAGATGGAATACCCCGGCCAGATAAAGGTAACTGTCATCCGCGAAAGGCGCAGCGTTTCACTGGCGAAGTAAATACTTACTAAGTTATTGAATAAAAAGGCAGTTCCGGCAACGGGTTGCCTTTTTTGTTATTAGGGGTGGTACCATAAATTATTGTAATAAATTTGGTAGGTCAGACATTCTTGTCTGACAATATCAACAGTAGAAGGCTGAAGGTATGTAAAAAGGCAGGAATGCCTGTACTACCGCTAATCCCGTCAGGGATTGAACAAATTGTATACGATATTATACATTTTCATCATAATACTCATTTAGGTACCAGCCTATATATGCGAAAGCATTATCTGTCAATCCTCGTTTTAAAGGATTGTTCAACATATAATTGATTTTTTCATTCAATTCTTTTTCATCTCTTATTATTCTGTCGAATGATTCATCCTGCCATACACTCCCCGATCTATTCAAAAATTTGTTTATTTTTCTGGCGGAAACACCTTTTATTCCTTTCAATATTCTACTAATATCATATCCATCGTTTGGCATGATTATCAGATGTACATGATCGTTTAGTACTACACAAGAAACAAGGTGATAATATTTTTTATTGCCACCGATAATATGAAAGAGAGTAATTTTTATTGTTTCATCGCTTAGGAAATAATTTTTAATAGTCCTGAATGTTATAAAGTAGTATGAACTTTTTAATTGCCAATGAGGCAGGTGTCGTTTTTTAACTAGCAAGTCATTTGTTTGGCTTATTGATTTATTGGAGTCGACAGACAGGAATGTCTGTCCTACTGGTTTATTGTGACAGACAGACATGAATGTCTGTTCCTCTGGTTGATTGGGACAGACAGACAGGAATGTCTGTTCCTCTGGTTGATTGGGACAGACAGACAGGAATGTCTGTCCTACTGGTTTATTGGGATAGACAGACAGGAATGTCTGTCCTACTAATTTATTTATGGTTTTGTAGTCTTCTACATTATCAATACTATTTTTTTCATATATGAATTCTTCATCGGACATAAAATTATCTTTCAATTGTTTTTAGGCAATATAATATCTTAATTCAATAGACGCAACTTAATCTTTTCCCTAGCTCTTCAAAACTCATACTGTCAAATTCTTCAGCAGTTAAGTTGAACTGTGATAATACTTTATCAAATTCCTTATCAATTATTTTTACTTCGCCGGAAGTAAGCTGGTATAATTTATAAACGAGTATATCGATAACAGATTCTTCTTTGTTGCAGATATTCCCAGGCCCTTGGTTGGTTAAAATTTTATCTACCAAATCAATTATTGGTTTTTGCTCTATTGAAGTAATCTTTGGAACAAAAATTGGCTCGATAGCCTGTACACTAATTAGTAAGTCCCCAGTACCGGTTTTAGGTGCGCTTTCAAATAATTGATGTAGAAATACTCTGGAATTCATTACTGCTAATAAGTACTTAACAGATTCTCCTATTAAAAAGCAAGTACTATCTAAACAAAAAGAACCTATATTATCATATTGGAACCTGATAACCGAACCTATTCGCTTCCAAACTACTTTTTCTTTATTAAAACTATCCAAATATGCGCAAGCTCTCATTTCCCACCAATAGTCGCCCTGGTCCTGCCTTTTTTCGGCTTTTGCTTTATATTTTATCAAGTGACTTGCTATTGCAGGATATTCATTTTTCAGGAATTCCCATGCTTCGTTGTATTCTTCATAGCCATATCTCGGGGTAGGTTCCGAAACAATATTTATTCTTTTTTCCCTCAATGTCTTAATTGTATAGCCTTTAGGTATGTAAATCACCCATAAATCGGCAAAATCTGCTTTGTAGCGCTTGATATCCCTCCCTCTTAATATTGGTTTAATCAGATCTGCGCTTTTAGGATCAGTTTCAATCAGTTCGTCCTTCTTTTTGCCGTCAATAATGAATGCATCATTGAAGCCTGTTAATATTCCCCTATAAATATTAATATCCCAGTCTTTTAATGGTGTGCCGATTTTTTCAATTTTTCTTTTTATCTGTAATTCAAAATCGGAAGAAATAGTCCATATATCTTTTCCCATTAAAGGCATAAGTATTTTATGTTCATTAAAAAAAGCCTCAATCATTGTATCTGTTTTAAAACTTGAGTCTATTGTGCATCCGTAAAACTGGTTTTTATTGCTTTTATCATTTGTCACTATTAATATGTTTGTATCGACAGTTGCCGAATCGAAAACCTTAAAACCGGCAAAATCTATAAGTTGCAATGGTTTTGTATTATTTGCAAGGAATTTCCTGGCTAAATCCCCATAAGCGGCCCGCATCCATTTATTAGACGTAATCATTGTCAGCGCTCCGTTACTTTTCAGCAGTCCGAAACCTTTTTCCAGGAACAAAGTATAGATATCACCTGTCCGGATATAAGTTAAATAATTCATAGACTGAAGTAAATCAGCTTCCTTACCTAAGGATTGAATCTGAATATACGGCGGGTTCCCGATAACAACATCAAAACCTATAAAATCCCCTTGATCATCGAGTACTTCCGGGAATTCAAAGCGCCACTCGAAGCGGTTTAAGTTTTCAAGTAGCCGCTTGTTTTCGTCCAATACCTGGTTGATTTTTTCGATTTCCTTTACAAGTTTTTCTTTCTGATTATTAATCTTCTCAATTTCCTTATCGCTCATAAATGCTTGCAACTGTGTTTCGATATTATACAGTTTGCCGTGCAGTTCAATCAATTTTTCTTCGTCGGGGCTTGGGTGCTCCAGAAATCCTTCAAATTTCTCTTTATTTTGTGCAATTGAATTTTTGTAATATTGTTTCTCACTTCTGCCTTTCTCATTTTTATAAAGGTTTACAAGATTCTTATAAGCCTGCAGGTGAGGTAAATCTTTCATTTTCAGGTTATCGGAAAGGCCGAATTTAGAAAGGAGTGAATTACCTGTTTTGATGTTTATATCGATATTAGGCAGCGTTTCAAGTTTGTCATGTTTGCCGTCGTCTATATAATAGGCATTTTTAAGTAACTCTATCCACAATCTTAATCGGCATATTATAACGGACTTGGGGTTAATATCCACTCCAAACAGGCAATTTTCTATAATTGTTTGTTTTTCGTTGAATAGAGATTCCTGCAGAATTTGTAAGTCGCTTATCGGCTTTCCTTTTTCGTTCAGGTGGTATTCGAACAGCTCGTTAGTTTCTTCATTCAAGATGATTAATTCATCATTTTCTACATAAATCTTATAACCTCTTATCCTTTTTCCATCAGTATAGTTCAAGATTTTTAAATCGCTTTTTATAGCAATTACCTCATTGAGTGCCGAAACAAGGAAATGGCCGGAACCAACGGCAGGATCGCATATTCTGATTGAGTTAATAATTATATTTGCTTCTTTTCTCGCATTATCATTTAAATAGTCGATTCTCTCGGTTAGTTCATTAAAATCCTTGCAATTCCATCCTTTAATGTCGTTAAATTTTTGAATAACAGCCATTCTTATCGTTTCGCGGCACATATACATGGTAACGAATCCGGGAGTAAAGTAAGAACCCTCTTTGTAACCGTTTATTTTTTCGAATATTAGTCCCAGTACCGATGCATTTATTATAGTTTTGTTTTGCTCTTGAATAATCGAAGATGAATCGCTCGAGAAATCATAAGCGTTTAAAAAATCAAATAAATAAAACAAAGTAGATTTTTGCCCCGAGACTCTGTTTCCTTTATCGTCTTTAAGCACTGTTGAATCGAAAACATGAATTTTAAATCTGTCCTTAAGTTCATTAATGGTTATTGTAGTGCGTTCTATGTCGCTCGGTTCAAATAATGAACTGTTCAGGTAAGGCACTTCTTTATACTTATTTTTTACTGAGCTGATCCTGTTTTCGAATGGTACGGCAAGCACTTCAAAAAACAGTTCATGTAATTCGTCGAAGTCAAAGATTACTGATGAATTAAGAAAAGCAAGCCCTGGATTTCGATTATATTTAATTATTTGCCCTTCGAGCAGCTTCAAAAAAAGAATCCTGTTTAGCCATACAATGCATAGTTCGAGCGCAATGTTGAATAGTTCATCCTCAGGAATAGACTTACCCTCAGGATTTATTTTTAACATAGATTGGCTGTTTTTATTCAAGAGTAAACTAATTGTATTTTCAATTAACGAGCCCTCGTCCCTGTTGCCGTTTTCCTTCCTTTTAATAACTTTCTTGCTTTCTTCCTTTATTTCGGTCAGCCCCAAAATATGAAGTAATTCATTATAGAAGTCTTTATTTAATGTATTGCTGTCATTAGCAAATGGTTTCTTTAATAAATGCTCGGGTGATAAAATCTTATATAAATCTATTAATTTTTCATCATCATTATTATCATTGTTTCTGGCAAATTTTTCATATTCCCTTAAATCGAAATAGCAGCATTTAATTGAATCAAGATGTTCTTCGATGAACGGTTTTGCTATTTCCTGGTAAAACCATTCCGTTGTATGTGCTCCATACGAGCCACTATTCCATTCTGAATACTCTCTTATTAACCTGGGATTGCCAAAAAAGAATTTTTCAAATTCGGCACCGTCGAAAACATACCATTCGTAGATATTAGTTGCAATTAAATGCTTAATATTCTTATTATTGTTAAAATATCTTTCTTGCAGGTAGTATCTTAGTAGTTCGTGCAAAGCTTTTGCGTTCGGTTTGGAAAACGAAACC
>DAINRZ010000337.1:0-4740 GCA_036741575.1 Kapaibacterium sp. (SeqCode) | reverse complement strand
TACTCGGCGCCCTGATTTCGTTGGCATATATCTATACAGGCGGCCTGAAGGCTGATGTTTTCACCAATACAGTACAATTTTTCCTGATGTATATTGGTTTTGCTGCTCTTCTGATATTCTCTGTTATGCAGCTAGGCTGGCCCTCAGAGATGATTTCGAGGCTGCCCCCGGACCATCTGGAGGTAACCGGGTACTACGGCTGGCAGTATATATTCGTATGGTTTGTAATTTCGATGCAGACATTTGTCGACCCGACCTTTCATCAGAGGTGCGCAGCTTCCCTTAGCCCGCAGTCTGCCAGGAAAGGGGTACTGATTTCGGTGGCTTTGTGGGTACTGTTCGATTTCCTCACATTAAGTACTGGACTTTATGCCAAGGCATTTGTATCGGCGCCTGAGGCAGCACTGGCTTACCCCGCACTGGCCGGTCAGGTCATGCCAATATTCTGGAAGGGTTTGTTCGTCGTTACCCTGCTGGCCACTGTAATGTCCACGCTGGACAGTTACTCGTTTATCAGCGCAGCAACGATCGGATACGACATTCTTGGCCCGATCGGGCGCAAATACTTTCCCGGCAGAAAATTCGACGGAAAGGCCCTGACAAGGATCGGCCTAGTCGTTTCAGCAGTAGTGGCGGTAACATTGGCAATTTCCATTAACTCCATTATTGAGATTCTCTATCTGACTGCTTCCGTCGCCGTGCCAGGGCTGCTGATACCGCTGTTGACGGCATATTCCAAAAAATTCAGGCTCCAAAGGGCGGGTTTGATTAGCATTATGTCAGTTGCTCCGGCCGTTTCGCTTATCTGGATTATACTCAGAAAAACCGGAGCCGAAGGCATAACTTCAATCGATTTCGTTACAGGCCTTATAAAAACGCTGGAGCCGATGGTTCCAGGCATTTTATTATCATTAATATTATTTGTAATTTTTATTCGTAAAACAGGTAGCGCATAAATGACTGAAAATAGTGGTAAAATACTGAATATTTCTAACGGGCTGAGCTTTATCAGGCTGCTTATGGCATTGCCGATGGCGCTGCTTATTACAGGCGGTAAATACGAGCTTGCCGTTGGTATGGCAGTCCTGGCATTCCTGACGGATATTGCCGACGGATACCTTGCCAGAAAGCTCGGCCAGGTGACCGACGCCGGGAAAATAATAGATCCACTGGCGGACAAAGTATTTGTTGCCGGAGCATTCATTGCATTGGTGGTGAATGGCTTGTTCCCCCTCTGGTTCGCCCTCGTGATTATCGGCAGGGACGTTGTTATCGTATCGGCGGGGATTTTCCTCAGGAATAAAGTAAAAACCGTGCCGATGTCGAACTATGTAGGCAAAGCAGCCGTGCTAATGATTGGGCAGTCGATAATAGTGGCTTTGCTTGGGTTGAGCCAGGTAACGATTTACTCGATGGCGCTGGCTGTATGCGGTGTGGCAGCTTCTCTGCTGTCCTATTCGTTTAATCTGGCTAAAATGCTGAAAAATATTAGACCAATCCCTTAATTTTCGTAATTTTGCCAATATGTATTTTTCACTTATCTAATTGGTAAAAATGGGATTTTTTGATAAGTTCAAGAAGAAAGTTGAAGATGTCCTTGGTTTCTCAAAACTTAAAGACGGGCTGCAGAAAACCAGGAATTCCTTTGTTGACAGAATACAGGGGGTGCTGGGCATTGGCCGCAAGATAGATGCAAAACTGCTCGATGAAATAGAAGAAATCCTGATTACTGCCGACATAGGTGTGGATACATCCGAAAACATCATTAATGCCGTAAAGGCAAGGGTTAAAAAGGAAGGCCACGAAAATGCCGAAGATGTGTTCGGCATTCTGAAGGATGAAATACTCGAGATACTGATTAAATCGCCCTCGGCTGCCAGCGATGCCGCATACGTCATCGATGAGGCCGATAAGCCCCATACCATCATGGTTATCGGCGTTAACGGCGTTGGTAAGACCACTACAATCGGCAAGCTGGCCTATAATTACAAGAATGCCGGCCGTTCCGTCCTGATAGGCGCTGCCGATACATTCAGGGCTGCCGCAAACGAACAGCTCGAAATATGGGCAGGCAGGGCAGGCGTTGGTATTATCCAGCAGAAAGCCGGTGCAGACCCCGCCGCCGTAGCATTCGATACGCTGAACTCAGCTATATCGAAGGATTCCGATGTAGTTATTATCGATACTGCGGGCAGGCTGCACAACAAAGGCAACCTGATGGCCGAACTGGAAAAAATAAGCCGGGTAATGAAAAAGCTCAGGCCCAATGCGCCACACGACGTATACCTGGTGCTGGACGCCACTACGGGGCAAAACGCCATTCTGCAGGCCAAGGAGTTCATGAAGGTGGCGCGTATTACCGGGATTGTACTGACAAAGCTGGACGGCACTGCCAAAGGCGGTGTGGTAATTCCTATTGCCGCTGAACTGAAAATACCGGTCAGGTATATTGGAGTGGGCGAGAAGATTGACGACCTGCAGCCGTTCGATCCCGAGGCATTTATCGAGGCATTATTCAATACGAATAATTAGTTATCCAGTCTGGGATGAATATTTTTTATTATAGATGGAATCTACCTTGCTGTGGCGAGAGTCCATATGAATAAGGGCATATCAATACCTGGATTAACTCTTGGGTCTGAGGCGGTCCGCCGGAATGTATCAGATGCAGAAAAGATACACGCCTTCGCGGGAAGGACGATCATTTTGAGACATTTCAAGCAACCGGGGTAAAAGTTAATAAATCGCGAATCAGGCAATATGCCGCCGTCAGCTTAAGCCGGCAGCGGCCGTGGTATAATTTCATAATACCTAATCCTCTTCCGGTTTGCGGAATTCGGGTATAGTTGGTGTAGAGCGGCAGCATTCGGGCTTGGAAAGCGACCTGCCGTTAGCGACAACCCTTTGCACGACAAGGTTTATCCTTCTTACAGTATCGAGAGAATAGTAATCGCCGTGTTTGCCAACATAGCCGTCAATCTGTGGCTCGACGGACATATCCCTTTGTTTGCCTTCTATCATGAAAATAATCTTTGAATTGTCGAATTTCTCCCAAAACTCATTTTCCGAAGTCACCGATTCGGGCAATAGCACCAGCCCTCTGTCCTCGTAATCTTTGAACAAAGGGTATTCCCTCAGCTTTTTAAGCACTTCGGCATAGCCGAAATAAACCCTGAGCTTAGAGAGAAGGTCGTTATTCTCGCCGGTCAGAGGGGCATCGGGCTGTACTTCTACATACGACATCCTGCCTATACCGAGCGAAGCTGTATCGTAGCCGACAGACAAAAACCTCACCGGCTGCCCGTCGCGGGAAATAAACCTGGCCTGGTTGCCTTCGATGGACCTGATGTCGGAGTAAGCGTCAATCATAATAATTATTTTATTGCCGTTCGTTACAAGCGAATCGTAAGCGCCGAACTGCACCAATATGCTACCGCCAATCTCATTGGCCATTTCGGCGATGTTAGCATCTACTGCAGAGGCAAATTTCCTGTATTTATTTACCCTGTTCCTGAATTTACCGGATGAGATACCTCTCATATAACCGAAGTAATAATTATTTGGGTGCAATTCGATAAACGATGAGCGAGAAAATTTTGTGCCCTTCCTTTGGAATTCCGAAAGATGCCTTGACAGATTGGCGCTCGTGTTTACTTCCCAGAAACATGTCTGGAAATACGGAACATTCCTGCGGTAATCGACCTCGTGCCTGACGTATTTCCACTGGCAGGGCGGGTATGTGAAATACCTGTCCCAAAGGAATACTGTGTCGTAAATAAAAATATCGTCATTTGCGTCGGGTGCCGAGATAAAACCTACATTCTTTGTAATTACCGACCTGTTCAGGTTATTGGCATCGGCAATAGTAAATGTGGTATCGTAGATATATTTAAGTTCCTTAACGTCGATTTTGCTCGTCCTGGTCAGGGTATCGATGGGTACAACCTCGGAATACCGTACCCGCTGCGAAAAATCGACTAAATAATCTTCATCCCTTTTTAAAACGGATATTATTTTTACTGTTTTATCTGCTTTCAGGGCCGCCAGTTCTTCCGGTGAACACTCCATGGTATAAACGCTGTCCCTGAATTTAACAATTTCCCTGGTTTTCAGTTTTTCGTATTCGATGGTGCTCGTTTTCCGGACTGTATCGATACGGGCCAGTTTAATATTCCTGATGTAATAATGCCATAGCGTGCTGTCCCTGCCCGGCTCGCACGAAATATTCATGTGGGTGGAGCCGCCCTCTGCCTCGTACCTGTGCCAGGGCTCCAGTTCGATAGTACCGCTGTGGGAATTGAAGGATTTCACTAATTTTCTGCCACCGTCAGGCATAAGTTCATAGAAACTGAAAACAGGGGCCAGTATTCCGGTTTCGGGATTGGATGAGTCGGAAATAACGAAATTATATACTATCCTTGGGGCCTTGCATTCTATACCATCGACGGGAAACCTGTAGATATCGAGCTTGCCTTCATTCAGGTAGATGATGCCCTTTTCATCCTTTGAATACCTGTCCGATGAAAAATAGAGGTAATTTTCGGGCGATGACTCAGAATAAGGCTTGGATATCAAGGGAAAAAAATCTTTGGCGCCTGTATTGATCTGGTTAGTTCCTTTTGGCAGCATTACGGCCTGGGGGCTTTCGGGAAAGGATATTTCCTGCTTTACAAAATCGATATTTATCCTGGTATAATAAATATCATAATCATTATACTTTTCATCTTCGGAATTGCCAGC
>DAINRZ010000336.1:0-4753 GCA_036741575.1 Kapaibacterium sp. (SeqCode) | reverse complement strand
CTTGTTCAGACCCAGACAATGATGACTTGACATATACAATTTATCTAGGAAAAAATAGCACTTCATTGCCATTGTTAATTGACAACATTAAAATCAACAAATATAAAATTACAGGACTAGAAGATAGTACTAAATTTTATCTAAAAATAATAGCAACTGATATATGGGGAGCATCTACAGAGTCAGAAACGATAATATTCACAACTTTTAACAAATTAGTAAATGATATTCCACATACTGGTCTGATTGCATATTACCCCTTTAGTGGGAATGCAGAAGATAAGGGCCCAAATAAACTTAACGGAACAATATTTTATGCTTCAAACGCTGATGACAGGTTTGGCAATAAAAGCAGTTCCCTATATTTCAATGGTAAAAACAGTTACGTTGATATTCCATATACTTCTTTGTTCAACCTGGAAAATGATTACTCTATTTCGCTATGGCTTAAACCTGATTATGATTTTGGAACTGATTATCAAGGTCATATAGATATTGTTTCGAGATGCAGTAAAACATGGGGCGGTTATTATTTAGGTATAACTACTGATTCATATTTGGAATATTGGACTTCTTATAGCATTATGGGCTTAAACAATATTTATTCAAATAATAAAATTATTTCAAATAAATGGTGCCATATTGTATTAAGATATAATGAGACTACTGAAGGAAGTGGTTCTATAGATATATTTATTGACGGAGTGCTGAACAATTCGGCATTGATACATAATCCGGCTAACCTTAGCGATATTCATTTAAGGATTGGGGGGCGGAATACCGGGCAAAATTTCTTTGCCGGTTATATAGACGATGTCATTTTTTATAACAGGGCTTTGAGCAATCAGGAGATAAGCAAATTAGCTGCTTATTGATAGATTTTTCACATATAGTAAAGTAATTATCTGCACTTTTCTGCCAATTCTCTTGCAGCAGGATCGAAACCAAGCTTGAGCGCTTTTTTCCAGTCCTCGCAGGCCTGTTTCTTTTTACCTACTTCAAAGTAGATAAGGCCGCGGGTATAATAAAGCCTGCCGTTGGACTGGTTCCTCGAGATTGCCGAGTTCACATCCAGCATTGCTTCTTTGTACATTTTGCGGATATAGTATAAATATGCACGATTTAGAAGTGATTCTTCGAAATCAGGCTTTATTTCCAGCGCTTTATTAAACAATTGCAAAGCAAGGCCATAATCGTTTTTTAATTGAATGATTATTAAAGCTTTGTCGTTATATGCGCTGTAAAGATCCTTGTTTAAATTAATTGCCTTGTCCAGCTCTGCCAGAGCGCCTTCCGGGTCGTTTTGTGAAATTTTAGCCTTTGCTGCCAAGTAATGAGTATTAGCAACTTCTGTATTATTGTTTTCCCGGCTTTCATTCTTATTAGTTCCAAGTGTGTTAATTATTTTCTCGGTTTCTTCTTTCCATTGATTTACAGACTCGTTGGCCGGGGTTTTGCTTAGAGACTCGTAAATATAAGGCAGGGCGGAATTATAAAGCCCGGCGGCTTTCAGTATTTCGATAGTCGTATTAAATGGTTTTTCATCGAAAGGGGCATAGTCGATTAAATAGTACATCTCATCGATAAATTTTCTGATATTGTTTTGTTCCAGATGCCAGGCAGCAATTGCAGGCCTGGCCCCTGAACGGTAAAGCATGACAGCGGAGTCGAGAAAGTTGTTAATTCTTATTGTGCTTAAAAGCTTGTTCGGAGTTCCTTTTTCTACGTAAGGGTAAGAACCGGTGAGGACCTTAATTACAGTTTCTGAATAAACAGAATCGTAGTCGGTAAATCGGAATTTATCATTATAAATGCTGTCGGAAAATGCCAAATCCGGTGGTGGCCCTGCAGTTTTCAGGTAATTATTTTTGATAATTACTTTAAGGTATTCATCGGCCATCAGCCTGTAACCGTAAAAATTTGGGTGAAGGTGGTCGCATATCAGGTTACTTCCTGTTATCCCATAAGGTGAGAGAGCTTTGAACAGTGAATCGATATCTACGAAAGGCAGTGAAAACTTACCGGCCAGTTGCTTTATTGTTTTATTAATAGCTTCGGGAGCTCTAAATCTTACTCCGTCGTATTCTTTTGCTTCGACGAACATTTTCAATGCTCCTGATCTGTCGTTTTTGTTCAATAATTCAATAGCTTTGTTGTATTTTGCTACTGCCTTATTGAATTGCTCAGGATTATCGGATGCGAATGGTTTTTGGTCCCTCAGATTGGAAGCAAGAGTGCCTATTATTACCGGTACATTTGCATCGCGTGCCTTTTCAAGAATATAAGACAAATTTTCTTCGAATTGTACTATCCCGTCATTATATGTTTCAGATTGAAACGGAATATAAGCATCGCTGACCATTTCTTCCATCAGGCTGCTTGTCCTGATTTTGAATCCATCGATTAAAACAGGATTTGTGCCTTCATTTTTTTCAGATGCTAAAGAGCCCTTAATACTTCTAACGATACTCCTGAATAATTCCACTGTTTTGAAATTCCTCAGGCCGAGCATTAATTTTACGAGCCAAGGGCTGCCTGAAACCCTGCCCGATGAAGCAACTCCCTGGGCGCCGTAATATTCGTTGTGGCCGGCATATATTAATATCAGATCGGGCTTTTGCCCTAACACATCCGGGAAAATATCTGCCATTGTATACGAGTTTATTGCAGAAGCGCCAAGGTTGACAACTTCGAAAGGCCTGCCTGGGTAAAGTAATTTTAATTTTCGCTTTAAATGCGATGGAAACGAACAGTTCGAATTGTAGGGGAACCCGGCAGCGCTGCTCTCGCCTAAAACGAATATCCTGAATGTACCCTCTTTCTTTTCTTTGTAAAATCCATCGGGCAAAATATTAGAAGCGCCAAGGTTGTCGAAATATTTAAAAGCAATTTCCGGATTCAGGTAAAGCATTCTTGGATTGTAATCGGCAGAACTTATGAATGTTTCGTAATTGTGGCCGTAACCGCCAATCCTCAGGGCTAATTCTAACATTGCAAAGAACAGCAAAGGAATCAGCAACATAATAAAATAGTAAATCTTTTTTCTTCTAACGGGCTTCTCCTGTTTAACAGCTTCATTCTTCAGTTTCATAATTCAATCGGTTAATTAAAATTAAGAGAATCATTAATAGCATTATAGTTAAAATTACAAAAAAGGGAAGCGACAAAACAAGCGAATAATATTTTGTAATTATCAAATATTTTTTTAGATTGTAAAAATGTAGAAATATTAATTAATTAAAATATTTTAATGAAATTTTTAAATGATTGGTGTTAATATGAAAAAAATATCATTGCTTTCAATTCTAATATTAGTATTAATTCTGCCTGGATGCCGCACGTTCGACATGATATTCAATCCCGGAGATTATATACCCAGGGACACACCAAGAGAAAAAGAATATATTTATGATACCATTTTCGTTGCCAATGCACAGGGCGAAATGGTAAGCGTTGCGCCTGAGCCAAAGAAGGCAAAACAGCTTGTATTCGACAAAGTTGGTGAATCGTGTACCTTCAAGCCTGGGGAAACCATCGAGGTTATCTCTGATGGTGTGGATTTTTCCCAATATACTTTCGATATTGAAACCAGGGAAGATAATGAGGATATTACTCTTACTCTCGTAGATAAAGATGTAACGAGAGTCATTCTTGCAAGCAAATGCCAAACAATTATCAGGACAGGGATAGAAGTAGTACCCAAGGTCGAAGTTGCTCCCGGATTGAAACCTGAACAGATTGTATGCACTCCGTTATTCGACGATGAATGCCAAAAAATCGGCTACGAAATCAGGTATGGTTCCGAGGAGCGTGGGTGCCGCAAAGAAGCAAGGCCCAACCTGATTAAATTCAGGGATTGTGCAAAAGAGAAACCAATTAAAAATTCAAAGAATCCCAAGCTACTTCATAAATTAGCTTTGCCGCCTGTGAAATAAGTAAAATTTTAATAATTTTTTCTGATTGTTATTTAAGTGTTTTTAACCTGATTAAAGTAATTTCGGGCCTAACACCAAACCTGAATGGAATTCCTACTGTACCAATACCGCTTGTAAGGTACAACTGGTGGCCGTTTTCGTTATAATAACCCCGCCAATGAATATACCTGAGCCTCATGTGGGATAACGTATCGCCACAGGCATCTAATACTATCTGGCCGCCGTGGGTATGGCCTCCGAGAGTAAGGTCTATCCTGCCGGACGGCTTTACCAACCGTGTCCATTTAAATGGGTCGTGCATCAGTAATATTGCAGGTAAATCCGGATTTGAACCTTCGAGGGCGGACTCGAGGTCTCCAAAACTATGCCTGTAGCTGATATTGTCCACTCCTGTAATCAACAATGTATCGCGGCCTATTGCAATCTTTTTGTGTTCGTTTATTAGTATATCCATCCCGGATGCTTCCAGAGAGTCGATTAATTCTTTATGGTCATCCGGGTACATATAGTGGTCGTGGTTGCCCAGGCAGCCAAAAATACCATACTTAGATTTCAAATCCTTCAAACCATTGCCTATTACGGCAAGTTCCACGTGGTGGAAATTCACGAAATCACCGGTTATTACAATTATATCAGGATTTAAGGCATTAATTTTATCCACTGCAAGGCCGAATTTTCCGGGCGATGAAAATGAGCCCGCATGAAGATCGGATATATGCACAATTTTCAGGTTATTCAAATCAGTGGATTTCTTCTCTATCGGGATATCAATTTCGTGTACCCTGAAATTGTATGTAGTAGCGATAAAGCTATGAATT
>DAINRZ010000335.1:0-4774 GCA_036741575.1 Kapaibacterium sp. (SeqCode) | reverse complement strand
ACGCTTGCAGGTGGTTTTAGACCTCTCTTTATGCCGTCAAGTCCTGCTGCGAGGCATACTGCGAGCGACAAATACGGATTAGCAGAAGGATCCGGACAACGAAGCTCAACCCTTGTTCCCATGCCGCGAGACGCAGGTACACGTATAAGCGGACTTCTGTTTGAAGCTGACCAAGCAATATAGCAAGGGGCCTCATAACCCGGGACCAATCTCTTGTATGAGTTAACAAGCGGATTTGTTACAGCCGCCATACCTTTTATATGCTCTAATAATCCTGCAATAAAGCTGTAAGCGGTTTCGCTTAAACCGTTAACATCGCTTTCATCGTAAAATGCGTTTTTACCGTCCTTCATAAGAGACATATTGGTGTGCATTCCTGAGCCATTAATTCCGAAAATCGGCTTTGGCATAAAGGTTGCATGAAGTCCGTGGCGTTGAGCAGTTGTCTTAACCACAAGCTTGAAGGTAATAATGTTGTCGGCTGTTTCAAGTGCAGGAGCATATTTGAAATCAATTTCGTGCTGACCTTCCGCAACCTCGTGATGAGATGCTTCAATTTCAAAGCCCATTTCTTCAAGAATCAGGCTCATTTCACGTCGTGCATTTTCGCCCATATCAACAGGTCCCAAATCAAAATATCCTGCGTTGTCATGTGTTATTGTTGTGGGAACGCCGCTTTCGTCGGTTTGGAAGAGGAAAAATTCGCACTCGGGACCAACATTAAAGCTGTAACCCATTTCAGCAGCCTCTGCCAAAACCTTTTTAAGAACACCTCTCGGATCACCTGCAAAAGGCTTGCCGTCGGGAGTATAAACGTCACATATTAGTCTCGCAACCTTGCCTTGCTGAGGTCTCCAAGGGAAAATAACGAAGGAATCAAGATCCGGATACAAATACATATCAGATTCTTCAATTCTTACAAAGCCTTCGATAGACGAGCCGTCAAACATACATTTGTTATCAAGTGCTTTTTCGAGCTGACTATCGGTGATTGCAACGTTTTTCAATGTGCCGAAAATATCGGTAAATTGAAGTCTTATGAATTTCACATCGTTTTCCTTGACTAATTTAATTATTTGCTCTCTTGTATACTTAGCCATAATAAAAACCCCTCTCATTTATATTTCACTTCTCGACACAAAGCCCCATTGCCTTGGCGGTACAATGAAAATAATGGCAAACAAGAAGGTATTCTCCATTGTTGAGAACACCTTTGTTCTTACCTCATCAATATATTACTATTATTTTTTTGTTTTGTCAAGCATAAAAATGAAAAATGAAAAATTTATTTTTCATTTTAGTAAAAAATCATACAAGACAAGTCTTATAAACGCAAACAATTAGACAATTTGCATTAAAAGGAATTAATGGCAATAGAAGAAAAATATACCGAGCCGATGTTCGGCAGCCTGAGGGCAATGATTAAAAAATGCCAGGACGAGAGCATTGCAGGCGAGCATTTCGAAAGCATGAAATCCATATTGAAACGAATGGAAGACCTTGCAGGCGAAATGAGCGATTTCGGAGATTATTTCGAAGTTATCCAGGAAGAAGACCTGATTAACAGGTTCAGCAATTCATATAGCGATGCCCTTTCGGGCAAGTAATACGAAGTAGTGGATTTTACCTTACACTTTTACTCTCGGTATTAATTTTATTTCACACGACGCACTTTATTATCTATTCAAGATTTCCTAATCAGGCTCGATATATAAGAAAAATTCAGTATGGCATTTTTTTTTGAACTTTTTTAATTCTGGCACGTACATTGTCTGGATAACGAAAAAGTATATAATAATTGGTTTCGAAGATGGAAGATATTAGAGAGATTATTAGCAGAATAAAGGATGAATTTATTATGATCGGGGCAAGGATTAAAATTATCCCTTTCACCCCGTCGTCAAGGATTTTCAGAAGCAACCTGATGTCGATTACTATCGAACAGGACGAAAAAGGCGAGTTTTTCGAAGTGCTTATATCGAGAGACCTCGTAAAAATGCTTAAGGTAGTCAGGGTAAATATTGAATCGGGGCATCTTATTTTAGTAGCCGGCCACCAGAACCAATATCTTTGCGGTTACTATGATAATTCTCTCCACTTAAACAATCTGGTTACTCCCAGGGAAGCTAAAAAGAACCGCGATCCATATACCAAAAGCATAGAGAATAATGTTGATTCTAATATTCTGTCGGGTAAATCCGGCCTGAACTTTGCAGTTCTGAAGTACTTATTCAATAAAGTACAGGTATCAGCATTCAACAGGTATTTTAATTAGTATTTGATAAATGTTTTATATACCGAAGATTTCGTTTCGGTTTCAATTACAAGGAAATATACCCCGGGGGCAAATCCTGTAATGCTTAAATAACAAACACCACCCATAGTTTCGGTTTCCAGCAGGTTTTCTCCAAGCGCATCAAAAACAGTAATCCTAAAATGACCATTTTCGATTATATTTGTATTTTTTACGGTAATAAAATCATTTGCAGGCAATGGAGCCACCAGCCAACAGCTAACGTTTTCGTCGTTTATAAAATCGGGAGTAACAACCGTTAAGCTGAAAGCCGGGCTCCATTCACTGTAATTAATATCGTTTTCGGCCCTAACACGCCAGTAATATTTCATGCCGCTTTCCAAATGGTATTTATAGCAGGTATCTGCAATACCCTGCAGGTCTGCTGCCAACGTATTAAATCCGCTATCCACTGAAATCTGCAGCCTGTATGTTGTTTTATCGCTTGCACGGTTCCATCCGATGACCCCTTCATTACTATGAACCTGCTTGCCGTCTGGCGGGTATAATCCTGCAAGAGGCTGCAATGCAGTCAGGAAATTATATGTTTTCGACCACGGGCTGCCGGCCTTGGAACTTCCCGCAGAAACCCGCCAGTAGTAGTTTTTGTTATAATCCAAATTAACGGGGTATTCATTTTTGCTCAAGTTCTGCTCACTGATAACAGTACTCTCGAACAAACCGTCGCCGGAAACTGAAAGACTGTAATATTCGGCGCCGTCCACGGCATCCCAACTAAGGGCACATTTGATGGGTATGCCTTTATCGCTCATTGCAGGGTATTTTATCTTTGGTGCCGGCAATAATGCTTGAGCAGCAGTAGTGAATATATTCGGGCCTGACCATTGATGCCAGGAATTTTTCTTGAAATACCTTGACCGCCAGTAATAATCTGTGTTTGGCTGCAGCCCGCCTATGATGGCAACCGTATCTGTTATCCCGCTGCTGTCGGCTATTAAAGTATTGAATCCGGGCTTTGTGCTGATCTGGACCTGGTAAGATTCAGCTTCGAATGCTTTCTGCCACTTGAAAGCAATTTCACACGGCAGTTGCCTGATGTTGTTTTCGGGATAGACAAGATTTGGACTTGGGTCTTGGGTAACAAATGAAAAAGCATTTGTCCACTTGCTTGTATCCTGTGAAGTAAAACAGCGGACACGCCAATAGTATTTCCTGCTATAATCGAGGCCCTGAAAATAATAAAAAGTATCTGTTACAGCATAATCGGCAGCAGTCAGTTGAGAGAAATCGCTGCTTTCAGCAATCTGCAAGTCATATCCTACGGCAGGGAGTATCCGTTGCCAGCTAAGTGTGCCATGCACATAAGACTGACTTTTGTTTGCAGGGTATAGCAATTTGGGAAGCGCCAAATCCTGTTTATTACCGATTGTAATTTTCCGGGGTTCCGACCAATCGCCATATCCGTCGGTGTATTTTGCCCTTACTTTCCAGAAATATTCTTTATTGAAATCGAATTTATCATAAATGTATCCTGACTGATTCATTCCTTCAATGTCGATGAGTTTTTCGCCGTTCAGGCTATCGCATGTAATCAGGAAGTGATAAGATACTGCCGTTGCAATGGAATCCCATTTAAATGAAATTGAATTGATTGGAGTTGAGTAGTTATTAACAGGTGTAATTAATGTTGGTGGAATTTTCAGTGTAGTAAAGGAGTAAACATCAGACCACATGCTGGTATCTTTGTTGCCATTGGCAGCTACACGCCAGAAATAAGCCTTGTTTGGCAAAAAGTCTTTGTATTGGAATTTGGGCTGCTGGCAAGACGAATTATATGCAAAAAAAGTAGCAAAATCACTTCTTTCAGAAACCTGTAATTTATATGACTTTGCCCCTTCGGCAGTATCCCATTCAAATGTGATACTGTATGGCAGAATTAATGAATCTTTTTTGGGGCTGATTAAAACCGGCTCGGAAATCTTAGTAACAAAAGACCATGTCTGCGGCCACGGGCCGTATTTCTCGCTTTGCCTGCCCCTGACTCTCCAATAATATTTCTTGTGATTATCAAAATCGTTATAAATAAACTGTGTGTCCGAAACGCCGGCCTGATATACAATATTATTAAAACTTGTATCGAGTGCAAACTGAAGTGAATAATCCGTCAATCCTTCCACAGGCTTCCACGAAAATGATTCGTCCGGCATAAAACCTACAGAGCCGTTAGCGGGAAAAGATAGAATAACCTTGGGTATTTTAATTGTATAGAAAGAGATTGTATCCGACCATTCAGATGTATCCGAAGAATTATACGCCCGCAACCTGCAATAATACTTAGTATCATAGAGCAAACCGCTTACCTTGAATACAGTATCGCCGATATTATTCTGGTTTAGTAACAGTGAAGTAAAATTGCTATTACCCGATATTTGAAGTTGGTAATTATCAGCTTTGTTAATTTTATGCCATTTAATAGTATCATTTATATAGAAGGTGCTGTCCTTATCAGCAGGATAAAAA
>DAINRZ010000334.1:0-4782 GCA_036741575.1 Kapaibacterium sp. (SeqCode) | reverse complement strand
AATTCGCAGGATTTTTATATTTCTCGAATTTTAGTTTGCTGTGTGATTCAAAAAATTCTATGGATTTGGAAACAGAGCCAAAATATGCCAGTGTGCCGGCCCCTGTCAGAATCATAACTTTGTCGAACTTCTCGAACACCTGCTTGCTTGGCTGGTGAATTGTGGTAACAATGGTTGTTCCCATATTATTGATATGCACCAGCAAATCCATCAGCTTTTCCGAATCGATGCTCGACAGGCCCGATGTAGGCTCGTCTAGGAATAAAACTGCAGGATTGCTCAGTAGTTCGACGGCAAGATTTATTCTTTTCCTTTGCCCGCCCGATATTGCGCCCGGTTTATTTATCGAGCCGATTTTCAGGTTTTTTATCGAGCTTGCTCCTGTTTTGTCATCTTCTTTCTCAAGATTCAGGTTGTAAAGTACATTGTCTATGAGTTTGTCGATTTCCTCCTTAGCCAGATTGGGCATCCTAAGCTTGGCAGAATAGTAAAGGCACTGGTAAACAGTAAGGTCAGGAAACAGAATATCGTCCTGCGGGAGGTAACCGACTTCATTGTCGAATTTATGGTTATTCCTGTCGATACGCGATAAATTATAAAACAAATTACCAGAATAATTTTTACCGTCGATCCTGTCGACGCCCGAAATTATCTTGAGCAATGTAGTTTTGCCGCTCCCGCTGGGGCCCATAATCCCGACAAATTCTCCGGCGCCGGCCGAAAACGAAATATCCCTTATAATCTCAGCCGTCCTGCTTTTCGGTTGGAAAATCCTCCCCGGAGTTGCCCTGCTGATATTCTGGGCGTCAATCCTGAATTTACCTTTTAATTCATCCAGTCTGATAATTATTGTTTCGTCTTCCTTAATAATCTTTAGTTCATGGTTGCCAAATGTGATAACATCACCAAACCGGATAACGGCATCCCTTATCTTCTTTTCGGAAAGGTAAGCTCCCGTAAACGAATTATTATCCTCTACGAAGAAGTTTTCATCGTCGATTTGATGCAGTGTAATATGCTTGTGCGAAATTTTTTCGCTTTGCAAAATTATATCGCAGTTCGACTGGCCTATAGTCACAGGTTTTTCGATGTACTTACCGCAAGGATAGAATATCGGGTAATTCGTGGGTGTATAAAACGGGCTGCTTTTGTCCAGCAGTCCGGGAATTTTATACACCGGCAATTTAACGTCGTGAATATAAATATTATCATTTTCATCTATAAGGCTTAGTTCGTCGGATTCCAGTCTGTAGTTATCTATGAATATCGGAGCTTTTTCGCCGATTTCTGGTTGGTACAAAAAAAAGTTATCCTTACTTTTAATTATACTTGCATAGATTTTACCTACGGGGAGCTCTTCGAGTATTATATCGGCATCAGGTTGGTTGCCGACCGACAGCAAATCGAAAGCTTCATAGTTTATTACAAGATGGGCCTTGAAATCGCCTAAGAAAATCCTGCTAATTTTGGGGTGGTTGCAGTCGAAAATGATATTGTCGATTTTTATCTTATCGTCAATGCTCACAGCTTCTTTGTCGAATATCCTTTTCCTGTTTTTAAATACCGGGAATTCAGGCCCGGCCAAGTTTATCAGTTCGAATTCCCTGGCTTCATCGTTTAGGGTAATTGCTGCAACATAAGGTGGAATAGTATCTAATTCGAATAATATATCGCAGTCGAGCGAACTGCCAATCCAGGTTGTCACCGTGTCGTCAAAAAAAAGAAGCCTGCAATGTGGGCAGATTTGCGATTTGACATCATCGATTTCGTGCTTGCATTTTGGGCAATGAAACATTAGCCGTCCCTCGATATTGTCAGTGCCGTTATCATTTTGTCACCGGATAAGAGTAGCAGCTTAATAATCAATTTTCTCGTAATTCTTATCGTTAAGCAGCTTATCGATGTCCTTTTGATAGTAGAATATTTCCGAGCCGGGGTAGTCGTATTCGTCTGATGTATAGCTCAGGTTGATTTTGTCGTACTGGAAATGCTCGGGCAGCAGGAACATATCTTCGAATTCATAACTTCTTGCATTTCTAATAAATATCTGCAGGTTTAGCTGAATTATTATAATATCATCTATACAGACAATATCGCCCGTAATAATTTTTGGATTAGTTGCAACCTTGTAAAACGAATATATTCTGTCGCCTTCTTTTTTATCCCTCGTTTTCTCGAGTTTCAGGTTGATATCTTTTACAGTTACCTGCTGGGTACCCGATTCAAGCGCCTTTGCCATTGTCCTCATTATAAACAGGTAAAGCACTTTCTCGCTTTTTTTGGGGTAAACGTGAATCTCTTTGTTGCCAATGTCGGCATTAACCATGCCCGATGGTTCGGTCGAATATACAATCCTTGCTTCGCTGCCGTGGATGTACATCGATTCGAACAGGCCGTAGTTATTAAAGTAACGGTATATTTTCCCCTTTTCGAGCACATTATTTTTCTCTGTTATCTTGAAATTATGAATCAGGTGCTTCGATTTGGTATTATATAAAACATAGTCATCCCACGACGAGTTTCTGGACTGCGAGAAAACGACAGAGAATACTAACGCCATTCCTAATGGTATTATCAGCATCGGCTTTATTGACTTCATAATTTCTCCATTTTATTACGATTCATTACTTTTTTTCGAATTTAAACATACAAATTTCTTACCAAACTATCTGCACATTTGGCAGCAAAGATTTTATTCTGTCTGTCTCGGCTTCGTCGAACCTATTACCAAATAGGTAAAGGTTCTTCAGATTGGGCAGCTTTTTCAGCGAATCGGGCAGGCTTTTTAGCCTATTATCCGAAAGGTATAGATTTACCAAGCTTTTCATATTGCCGATATTGTCGGGGATTCTCTTTATTCTATTCTGCGAAAGCACCAAATCGACAATGTTTTCGAGGTTAAAGAGGCTGTCGGAAACATCTTTGATTTTGTTTCTTCCCAAATACAATACCCTTAGTTTTCTCAGCTTACAAATACTGTCGGAGATTTCGGTTATCAGGTTTTTGCTGAAATAAAGTTCCTGCAGATTAATAAGATCAAAGAAATAATCGGGAATAGTATCGATATTATTTTCGTCGAGAACCAGTTTCTCAAGGTTTCTGAAGTTTGCCAATTCTGCAGGAATTACAGATATGTGTTTTGCTGTCAGGTTCAGCACATATACGCTGTCGGGTTCTGCCAGGCCTTCTTCTATACTGGTATAGACTTTCCTGTTGCTTTGGCCCGCATTTTGCTCTTTCCCGCTGCTTGGCATGAAACCAGCTCCGGAAAGAATTAACATAATTAATACAATTTCCGTAATTACATTGCCAATCCCGGCCATAGGCACTTTTGCCAACACTACTCCTTAATTAACATTTATTAATAAAAAAACAAATATACTGATTTGATTTTACATAGAAAATACATTTTATTTCCAAAAATTACTTTTAGATGTAATGAAGTATAATGTTAGATTTGTAATTGTATTGTATTATTAAACTAAATTTATGCTGACTTTTTTTGCTAAAACCGGCAGCAAGGTAATCAATTTCTTTGCTGAATTCGGCAGGATTGCCATCCTGCTCAAAAATATTGTCCGATACCTGCCGCGGGTTGTCAAAGACCGAAGGCTGGTGCTGGAACAAATGGAAATCGTTGGGGCCGATTCTTTGCCGCTGGTAATACTAATCGGCTCGTTCACCGGTGCTATAGCCGCTTTGCAGGCAACCCTGCTATTCGAGAAATTTAATCTAATAAATATTACAAAGCCCTTTATGGGTGCTTCGATTGCCACTGCAGTGTTTACCGAACTGACTCCTGTTCTGACTGCGCTTGTGATTGCAGGCAGGGTAGGGGGGGCAATGGCAGCGCAAATAGGTACGATGAAAGTATCCGAACAGATCGACGCCCTCGATATGATGGCTATTGACAAAGACCGTTTCCTTGCCATGCCGCGTGTTTTTGCAACCCTATTTATGATGCCTGTGCTTGCGGTTTTTTCGAATGTTGTAGCCCTGATAGGCGCATATATACTAATTTCTATTAAATTCGGATTTACAGCCCAGTCTTTTTTCGATTCTGTTCAGACGTATTTTAATATGAAGGAAATTGTAATCGGTATTACTAAGTCTTTTATCTTCGGTGGAGTAACTTCTTTAATTGGCTGCCATGTTGGTTTCTCGACCACAGGCGGAGCCGAAGGTGTTGGCAAAAGCACCGTAAGGGCATTTACGCTATCAGCCTCGGCTATTCTTATAATTGATGCCATTTTCGGGTATATAATTTAATCGATGTTCAGATGTTTACCGAAAAAAATATTGTTGTTATCCTTGGTGTTTTGCTCTCGTTAAGCTTTTGGGATTGTTCGGGTGAGCAAAAAAATGTTAATGGCAATCCCACAGGCGATCTCATAAGTATTTCCGAATTACCGAATTACGATACTTCAAGTTCAGGGCTGATTGCAGGGTATTTCAGCATGTATTCCGAAGGAGGTTTACCTGATAACCCAGATTACCTGCTGACAGATAAGGACCTGGGTGATTTCCGCAAAATATTGGAAAATGCTTCGGACCCTGAAAAAATTAAAACCTTAAATTTTAGGAATTGCCGCCTGGAAAGGCTTCCCGATGTTGTTTCCGAGATGAAAAACCTTGTTTCTATCGATTTATCCGAGAATCCTGAACTCGATTTCTCTGATGCTTTCCAGAAACTGGCTAAGCTTAAAAAAATAAGGCATGTAATGCTAAGCGACAATAATTTTACTCTTCTTCCGGCCAACATCATTCAATTAAAAGAAATCA
>DAINRZ010000333.1:0-4794 GCA_036741575.1 Kapaibacterium sp. (SeqCode) | reverse complement strand
AATTCAGGGCGAGTATAACGGATTAATAGATTCATCAGCCCTGCCGCCTGAGCTTGCAGCCGGCCTGGCAGATATTAAATCGAGGGCATTCTCTGTTTCGGAACTCGAAGAATATGCGCGCTGCCCATTCAGGTATATGGCAAACTACCTGATGAAGCTGAAGAAAGCCGAAGAACCCGAAGAATTCCTTAGCAGCCTGGAAACCGGCAACCTGATTCATGGAATACTCAACAGGTTTATCAGGGAACTGCAGCGCGAACAGGCCTTAAGTTTCTTAGGTTCAATTATTGCTCATGTCCCCGGATTGCCACCCATGATTCAGGTAAATTTGGACAAAGAGCAATACCGGCGCTACCTTGAAAAGCTGCTGTCTATTGCTGCCGAAGAATTGGAAGCCCTTAGGTTTGAGCATCCGTTTTTCGATATCGAAGTGAAACGTATCCTTGGCAGCAGCTACAGCCCGGGCATGCTCGAGAAATGGCTTATTGCCGAAATAAACAAGCCTGATAATGGTTTCCGGCCTGTCCTGACGGAGCTTTCTTTCGGTTTATCGGGCTGGGGGCCAAGCAAAAGGCAGGCGGAGATCGGGGCTGTTAAGCTTGGCAACGGCCTGTTGGTGAAAGGGAAAACCGACAGGATTGAATTGTTGATAAGAGAAGGAAGGTATTTCCTGGCAATTGCCGATTATAAATCGGGGCTGAAATATATTCCGGGTATTAATGATATAATAAATGGCAAGGCGTTCCAGATGACTCTGTATTTATCTGCCGTGGCGGCGATATTAAGAGATTACTACGGACTCGGGCCTGTGCCTGCAGGAGTTGTTTATTATTCATACAATCCCGAATATTCCGAAAAAGAAAAAAATTATAAATTGTCGGAATTTACCTTCTTCAGTGAAGAATTTGCTGCCGATATACCGGGCATGAAAAAAAACGGGATAATGACTCCGGGGGGTATAGAAGAATTACTCGAAGGCTCTGCCGGCCAGGCTATGAAAATTGTGGAAGGCATATCCGGGGGTAAATTCAATCCGCTCGATAAGCTGAGCGAATCGGTATGCAGGCAATGCCCTTATATTGGTTTGTGCAGGATTGGCAACAATGATGTTTTATGAAATAACGTAATAATTGCCAGGCATAGATTTAACTATATTATTCATCTCGAGGTTTAAAAGATTTACCAATAGGGCCGATATTGGCGTGCCGAGCCTGACAGCAATTTCATCGACATGAATTGGTTCCAGGCCAATTATTTCAATAATTTTCTTTTCATCGTCGTTATAATTATAAGACGAAGCAGATTTATCGAATACCATTGTTTGCTGTTCCGCTTCGGGGGCCAGGTATCCCAGGTCTTCGAGCACCATGTCGGGCGACAATGCCGGCTTTGCTTTTTGCTGCATTATCAGCCTGTTGGTTCCTGCGCTTTCTTTCGAGTTTATACGCCCCGGCACTGCATAGACTTCCCTGTTTTGCTCCCATGCAAATTTTGCTGTTATCAGGCCGCCGCCTTTAATATCGCTTTCAACTACTATGGTAGCCTTTGCAATTCCGCTAATCAGCCTGTTGCGCTGGGGGAAATAAGCCACTTTTGCAGATTCGCCGCAAGGGTATTCGCTAACAACAGCGCCGCCCCTGCTAACGATATCGTCCTTCAAATCTTTGGCGCTATATGGCGAAAGTTTGTCAATGCCCGAGGCAATAATTGCATAAGTCACACCGCCTGCATTAATTGCCCCCTTGTGTGAATAAGTATCTATACCGCGTGCCAGGCCGCTGGCCACAATGAAGTCATTCTTTGCAAAAAATCCCGCAAAATCCTGAGCCACCCTTTTTCCGTATTCGGAGCACTCCCTTTTGCCTACCATGGATATTACTGCAGAATCGGACTGCCTTAATTTGCCCTGGACAAACAGCAGCGCCGGTGGCAGGCCAATTTCCTGCAAAAGCGAGGGGTATGTATTATGCCATCTGGTAACTATGTCCACATTATTAGTTTTGCATCTGCCGGCCTGTTCATTTGCCTTGTCTTTTGCCCCGGCTAAAGAATCGCCCGAAAAGCTGCCTTGCTGCAGTGCAGGTTTCAATTCCGGTGGTATTTCGCCTTCGAGCATTTCTTCGAACGAATAATAATTCCTGACTATTTTATATATGGATGCCGAATTGATTCTCGGCAAATAGTACAGGGTAAGTATGTCTTCAATTGCCCATCCGCCTTTTATGAACATAGCCTAATTACCTGCGGGTATGACAGATAACTTTTCGTTCATCAGGGTTTCAAAATAGTATTTTAGTTCTTCTTTCACAGGAATAATTTTTTCTATCAGGGAATTAAATTCTGGGTCGCCCATAAGGTTTTTTCCTACCTCGGCATATCGCGAATAATCATAGAATCCTAAAGACCTTGCTGTATTTTTATCGTAATTTATGAATAGATTTTCAAGTTCCATCATAGCTTTATCGAGCATCTGGCTTTTCGAAAGTTTGCTTTTCACCCATTCGTCAATCTTGGGGCCCATGTTTTCTGCAAGATTGAACACATTTTCCTTGAATTCCTTAGATTTGAAATGCTCGAGGCTTTTTGTGTATGATTTCAGGTAAAGCGTTCTTTGGTCCCTGCCTTCATAGTTAATCGAAGTGTCGTTTGCGGCGGCAAATCCGGCTCCTTCATTATTAGTGCCTGTTTGTGAGTTGTTCGAGCAGGCTACCAAAACAAATACGAATAAAGCCATTATCCCTGTTACTAATCTCATTATCAAACCCTCAAGTAAAATTGCATAAGTATTAATCTGCTAAATTATTAAAAAAAGGAAATATTTAAAAAATAATTAAAGAAACGCCCTATTATGAAACAAAAAGGCTGCCGAATAGTAAATTACCGGCAGCCCCCACTTTAGTCAAATGTTTTATAAGCCGTATTGCAAGCCGTAAGTAAAGCTGTTCCTGCTAATAAGGCTTGGGTAGTCATTGTGGAAAAGCCCAGAAGATTCAAAGCCGCCCACGATGGATATTTTCCTTGTAATCTGGTATTTGGCTCCAATCATGATACGCCCGTTATAGCCCCAGGTGCTGATACCGGCACAAAGCTGTGCGATGGGGAATAGCCCCGCCGATTCCATTATATCGCTTTCGTAGCGCAGCAAAACATCGCAGCTCAGGTTGTTCGAGATACGGTCGTAAGAACTTGTCAGGCCCGACTGGAGCTGTTCCGCTTTACGGTAGTAGAAATTCTCCTGCCTGATGTCGGCTCCTATCGAAAATCCGCTTCCCAATTCGTACAAAACAGCAAACGAAATGTTGTTTAAATCGAATCCGTCATTTGTATTGTAAGGCGAAATATTGTCTATATTGCTGATACCCCTTGCTTCGAGCTTTATTCCATCGATGAATGAAACTGCTGTGTTGAGTGGCACTGCCGATAAATCAACTGTATTGGCCTGCATCCCTTCGCTTGCCTGCCTATATTTGATATTGCCGCTAAAATTAAGCCTATTATTGCCCAGGGCCCAGGTGAATTCCTGAATGGAAGGTTCCAGGTCGGCAGTTGATTCATTGTCAGTTACGATTCTGTTATTATCTGATAAATCGGTTATTCCAATCCTTTGGTTCATACTGCCGGAATAAGCAACCTTTTTGCTGTTATCTGTTGATACAACCCGGGGTATATCCTGATTAATTTTCGAATTAGGAGGTAGTGCCATGCCGTTATCAGAGGCTGAATAAATGCCTGCGCCTCCGTCTGTTGACGACATAAATGGAGTGCTGCTTACTGCCGTGCTATCTTCATCTCCCGTTATGGCAAAATATCCGAAAATCAGCGCCGCGGCAATGAAAGCTCCGATAATACCCTGAGAGTATTTGTTCAGCACAGCCCCAAATTTGTCAAAAACTGTGGGCTGCCCGGGCACCATATCGCTTGGTGGAGCAATGGAGAGGGCCGAAAATACTGCCATAGTTTCTGCCGCTGTGGGCCGGTATCCGGCTGCATTTTCTTTTGCCGTATTTTTAATAGTATAAAGGTTTTTCATTTTTGTTCTTAGCTCGGCGTCGGCGGATAGAGCGCTGAATAGCTCCAGTTCTTTCTCCCCCTCGAGCGAGCCATCGACAAAATCGAACATTTCTTCCAGGTAATTCATTTCATTAACCAATCATATTTAAATTATTATTTTTCAATTCTTTTTACTCTCCTCCAAATCCGTAAGGTATGGTTCGAGTATTTCCATTAATTTCATATGGGCCCTGAACACTCTCGATTTGGCACATGCAACTGTCTCGCCGGTTATTTCGGCAATCTCCTTAATCGAGAAATTATCAAGTTCCCTTAGGATAAACACTTCCTTATACTTTTCGTCCATCAGGTCGAGCGCCATTGTTACCAGCCCCCATAGCTCGCTTTTTTCGTAGCTGTTGGTTTCGGCTTCTAAATAGCCTGTAAGTTCATCGACCGGGACAGTGTTCTTTTTGTTGCGTTTTGCATTCAGGCAAAGGTTTCTTGCTGTGGTTATCAGCAGGCCCGGAACATTAAGAACATCGATCTTTTTTTCTCTTGCTTTGTTGTAGAACCTGATGAACGTTTCCTGGAATATGTCGGCAGCCATATCCTCGTCGTTCAGGGTTACCGAGCAGTAAGCCTTGACCCTCTGGGCATAACGCTTGTATATTTCAGTGAACGCATTGTCTGCTTCGGGTTTCTTGCCCCGCAGCAGTTTTAAAAGTTCCTCATCATTATATTGAGTATATTTTTTTATCATCAGTCCTTTTTTTTCATTTCAAGTTATCTAAATGACACATA
>DAINRZ010000332.1:0-4797 GCA_036741575.1 Kapaibacterium sp. (SeqCode) | reverse complement strand
TAAGAATTCCGTCGGTATCTTTATTAATAAAGATTGGTATTTCAATGCCTCTGTGCAGCATAACAAGCTTATTTGCCGGCTTACCCGAAAAACTGGCGTTTGAATTGATCATATCTTCTGCTTTAACAACTGCAATACCGTCCTTTGTGGTAATAATCCTAAGGTAGGTTTTTGCGGGATCGAACCAATAATCACCCGATTGGGTTTTATTTGAGGATTTTTTCCGGCTTTGGGATGCCGCAACAAGGGATTGAACATGCCCTGGATTTGCCAACACAGAAAACAGCCCTGATTCTTTTAAGTCGAAATTCTCATGAACAGGTAATCCTACAGGTAGATTTACTTTGATATTAATACTGTTAAATATATATACGTTATTGGATTGGAGGTCGGACACAAACGGATTTATTACTACTATGGCAGTCTTAATGCCGCGCATTACACCATATTTTTCGAGCCTGCAAGATTCTTTGAGAAGTATATTCTTGAAGGATGCAGCAAATTCAGGGTTCATTTCAGTTTTTTGCAAGAAACGTACTTCGAGGAACTTGTTTAAATCCGGCGAAGAATATATTTCATCGGGAACTGCAATTGGAATCCTGAATTCATCGAAACGAGAGCCCGAAGCAACATTAACAGATGCGTAGAATGTGTTTAATATACCCAAATGAGATGTACCTTCGCCGCCGAAATTCTTAAGCCCCAATTCCGGGCTTTCAATATTTATTGTTATACTTTTACTGTTTACGTCAACATTCACCCCGGCGAAAATTTCTGCATTAACCGATAACACCGCCCAAATAATTCCCAGCGCTTTTCTCATGTATTTCCGAACCTGTTTTGTTTCTAAAAAAGTTTAATATTAAGACTATGTATTCATAGTTTAATTGTATCTAATAATCGGCTACAGATTATAATATGCATCAATATCGATTGTTATCCTCAGGTTGTTCGAGTTTTGATATTTCAAGGTTCCGGCCATTGCTTCTTCAATGGCAGCCCTAAGTTTCCTGCCGTTAGGGTCTGATTTCTTGAAATTCTTAATAACAATTAATTTCCTGAAATAATCCCTCAGCTTATTTACCGTTGGCTCAACGGGGCCAAGAATTTCGTAATATTGCTTTTGGGAGGGGATGGATTTGCGGAAATCATTAGCCAGCGCATCAACTTTGGTTTTGTCTTTGCCGCTGAATTCTATTGCAGCAATCCTTGTAAAGGGCGGATACTCCGCATTCAACCTGTATTCAAGTTCTTTGGCATAGAATTCGTAATAAGAATTTTGTTTTGCGTATTTTATAACATCAGATTCGGGGTGGGATGTCTGAATAATTACCTTCCCGGGTTTTTCGCTGTTTCGCCCGGCCCTGCCTGCCACCTGGGTCAGAAGCTGGAAAGCTCTTTCGGATGCCCTGAAATCGGGCAGGAACATCTGCTGGTCGGGGTCGACAACCCCAACGAGAGTCACCCTGTCGAAATCGAGCCCTTTGGCAATCATTTGTGTGCCCACAAGAATATCAATTTCGCCGTTTGCAAACCGTTGCAGGATTTTACTGTGAGAGTCCTTTCCCCTTGTGGTGTCGAGGTCCATTCTGTATATAGATGGTTCGTGCCCCCTTTTGGATAATTCCAGTCTCAATTCTTCCTCGATTTTCTGAGTGCCGGCGCCGGGCAGGGCAAATTCTGTACCGCCGCATTCCGGGCATATTTTTGGAATATCCTTTGTATATCCGCAGTAATGGCACCTCAGGTGGTTCTTTGTTTTATGGTAAGTCAGAGAAACCGAACAATGAACACACTCGGGCACAAAGCCGCAATCAGGGCATTCGAGAAATGATGAAAAACCGCGTCTGTTGCGAAATATCAACACACCTTCGCCCTTATTTGTCTTTTCGGAAATACTTATTAATAATTCGTTGCTGAAAAGGCCGCTCATGGTTTTATTTTTCCTGGCTTCCTTCAAATCTGTAATAATTATTTCGGGTAAAGTTGCGTTATCTGCCCTTTTTTCTAATTTCAACAGGGTGTATTTACCTGATTCTGCATTGTACATGCTTTCTACCGACGGCGTTGCCGATCCGAATACTACTGCTGCATCGTGAATCCTGGCCAGAGCGGCAGCGGCATCGCGCGCATGGTACCTTGGTGCAGGCGAATCCTGCTTGTAGCTAGGCTCGTGCTCTTCATCTACTATAATCAGTCCTAAGTCGTTTACCGGCGCAAAAATAGCCGAACGTGCTCCAAGCACAATTTTCACTTTTCCTTCTCTGGCCGCCTGCCATGAATCGTAGCGCTCTCCATGAGACATCCTGCTGTGTATCACAGCAATATTATCTCCGAAAGCATTCCTGAAGCGCTCTATTAGCTGAGGTGTTAGCGAAATTTCGGGCACCAGGATTATGACGGATTTGCCCAGGCTGAGGGCCTTTGAAATTGCATTAATATAAACAAATGTCTTGCCGCTGCCGGTGATACCATGAAGCAGAAAGGCTTTGTAAACGCTCTCTTGCAATGCAGCGCTTATACTTTTAAAGGCTTTTTCCTGTTCGCCGTTCATAACGAGTTTCGATTCGTCCCTGCTGATTAGGCTTTCGGAGCTGTCTTCAATTAAGCTCCTGTCGGCTTCGGCGTCGTATAGCTCGATATAATTCTTCTTTGTAAGCACATTCAGGTTGTGCCTTTTAAGGCCTGTATCGCGCAGCAGGCTTGCCACAAAGCAGGGCCTGCCTGATTTCTGCATCGATAAATATATTGAACTGAAGATGACCGATGCTTTAACATTTGTGCTGTCGAGTTCGTTTAGTATTTCATTCAGCCTTTTTTCATTACTGATAATCTCCTCGGGAATCTTTGCAGCTTTCATTATAAGCTTTTTTGTTTCGCTGCTTATCGACTTTTCGATAGTTATATATCCTTTTTTTTGGAGCGATGCCAGCTGTGCCGATATGCTGCCTGTTTTAAGTACAGTTTCCAAATAGGCAACAGTTACGAAATCTGCCGAGCGGGACAATATCCGCAGGATTTCGGCGCTTTTTGGCGACCTGCTTTCGAGCGTATGAATTGTGTTTTCGGAGACTTCAGGGCTGATTAATACCCTGACGACGCTTTTGGGCGACATCCCCGAAGGTATTGCCGCCTTCAGCGCTTCGCCCCAGCTGCAAAAGTAATACTCGGAAAGCCATCCGGTAAATTCCAGCATTTTGGGGCCGAAAGCTGGTTCGTCGTCTAAGATTTCTATTACTTGTTTTAGCCTTTCCGTGCTTTTGGTTTTCCCGGAGCCGGTGATATACCCGGTCAATACCCTTTTGCCGAATGGAACCAATGCCCTTTTGCCTGCCGTATCGGCCGGGAGTGTATCGGGGGGAACGCCATAATCGAATAATTTTTTTACAGGCAGCGGCAATGCTACCTGTATTGTTTCAATATATTCTATATCGTTTTTCATTTATGTCCAAATTTATTAATTTAGATAGTTTTTAAAAAGTTTAAATTAATATGTTTTTTATGAATATTGCTATAAAGTATGCCGGATTTATTTTTGCCTTTTTATTTTTGTACTCGTTAGCCGACGGACAAAACAATTATGATGCACTGAAAAAGAACATCAAGGATAAAGACATTCCCGGCGCCGCGCGCACGCTGCAGAAAATCCTTGCAAAGGAAGATGTGCCCGACCTAAAAGCATGGGTTAAATGCGGTGATATATACTTAGAATCAAAACTATATTTTTCGGCCCTGCATTTCTATGCTTCAGCCAGGGAGAAATTCGATCTTATGTCCGATGCACTCGACCTAAGGGATTTTGGAATCGACGAAGAACAAATGGAAAAATCTTTAGACAATAAAATCAAGGCAATCTACGATGCACTGAAATTGCCCCATAATATCCCGTTTTTCAAAGACGAGAGCGAGCAGACAATGCCGGACGACAAATATTACCTTTACCTTGCGGAAACAGTTACCCTGCCAAATGATTCGATATTTAGCCGCATATCATTAAACTATGTGAATTCTGAACTATCATCGACAATCGAAGCGCACTTAGAGGAAAGCGCCGACCTGATGGGAGCCCAGAACGGAGATGAAAACGGCGGAAATAACGACGAAGAGTACGAGGAACCCAAAAGTTTTACTGAAGTGGATACCGACCCCATAATTGATTTGGAAAAGCTACATAAGAGCATTGTTTACCCCGCCAGCGCCAAAACAAAAAGGCTCGAGGGCGTTGTTATCCTAAATGTACTTGTCGATGATGAAGGGTCTCCGGTAAAATGCGAGGTTGTACGCACCGAAAACAGCATCTTTAACCAGGCAGCCATCGATGCTGTAATGAAATCAAAGTTCAAACCGGCATTACTCAACAACGAACCGGTGCCATGCTGGATTGATATACCTGTTGAATTCAGGTTAAAATAAAGATCAGGATTTAATGTTTCAATAATAAATTACTATTGAATTTTTCAAAACATACTGAGGAGATTAAAATGATAAAAAAACCGGTTCTGGACGCCCTTAATAAGCAAATAGGCAAGGAAATGTATTCCTCGAACCTTTACCTGGCCATGGCTTCTTACTACCACTCGATTAACCTTAACGGTTTTGCCAACTGGATGCGTATCCAGGCGCAGGAAGAAATGATGCATGCAATGAAATTTTTCGATTATGTCATTGACAGAGGGGATCTCGCCGTTATATCTAAGCTCGATGCCCCGAACGCTACATGGAAATCGCCTCTCGACTGCTTCGAGAATGTTTTGTCGCACGAGAAAACGATAACCGATTCAATCAACAAACTTGTTG
>DAINRZ010000331.1:0-4804 GCA_036741575.1 Kapaibacterium sp. (SeqCode) | reverse complement strand
GAGCCTATTGCCATAAAAGGATTCGAGAGGGTAGATGAAAATAATATCGAATTAGCAGCAACGAGTTTTTTAAGAGAAAATGAAAAGCTATTCAATATTAGTACAAATAATTTAAAACTTTCGCGCAAAGACTTTGTCAATGGAAAGTGGTATCTTTCATTTAAGCAGTATTACCAGGGAGTCGAAGTATTGCTTGCCGGAATAGAAATAAGAATTAATTCCGAGGGCAAAGTGTTCTTTTTTGATGTTGAATACTATAACATTGCAACTCTCGGCATCACGCCAAAAATTAGCAAGAATGAAGCTATAGAGAATTCCGGCAGGGGTATGCAAACAAAATCCAAATTGAATAAATCTATGGCTTCCGAAAAACTTTATATACTCCCGCATAAATACACCGACAGGGCTGATTTCCACCTTGTTTACAAAGTAAATGTTTCACCGGCAGGAGAAAGCGCAAGATATACAACTTACGTGAGCGCTCTCGACGGTAGTATTGCCTGGAGGTATAATAATTTTATGAATGCCGATGTAATTGAAGTAAAAGGTTATATTAAAGAAAAAAATCCAAATGATGCTGTTGTAACAAAAGCAATGCCTTATATTTATATTGAAGCCGGTAATAAAACTTATACCTCAGATTCCGAAGGCAAGATATCCGCTCCCGGCGAAGCAGCCGTAGTTAATGCGGCTCTCGAAGGGCCTTTCGTTAAAGTTACTACACAGGCTAAAAATCCCGGCAGGTACAGTGGTAATTACAATCCCGGACAACCTTTAAACATAATATTCGATGATAATAATTCGCACCGTTACGAAAGAAATGTGTATTATTATGTGAATAATGCACGCAAATTCCTGCAGGAACTCGACCCAAAATTAACTTTTCTGGATACCCAGTTTGTAGTAGAATTGCGTTTTGAACCCGACCAAATGTTTGGCGAGAATCCAAATGCTTTTTCTGCCGGAGATACAATAGTATTTATCAATTGCCAAAATAACTCTGCAAGACTGGCAGACGGACCATCTGTACTTTACCATGAATACGGCCACAGTGTAAATACTATGTTTTATACACTCAAGGGCAGAGAAAACGGTATGGTTAACATGACTTGTCACGAAGCGCTTGCCGACCTGACATCGGCAGCCATTCTCGATGAATCTGAAGTGGGTATTGGCGTTTTCACCGACGATACGCTGAAATATATCCGCAATCTGAAGAATAACCTGATATACCCAGACAGCATAAACGGCGAGTCGCACCATGATTCGCAGATTCTAAGCGGAGCTCTGTGGGACCTGCGGGAAAAAACATCGCTCGAATTGCTAAGAAAACTTCATCATTATGCCCGATATGGACTGCCTGATGACCCTAACACCGGGCTTGCATTTTACAAATGGTTGATTGAAATACTTATTGCTGATGATGACGACGGTAACCTGGCAAATAAAACACCTCATTACAACGAAATTATTGAGTCATTCGACAATCACAGGATAGGTGCAATGCTGTTTTACCTTAATAATTTCAGCCATATCGCACTGGATGACACTCCCAATACTACTCAACCTTATAAAGTTGAATTTAACTTCGGCGACGACACCCAGGCGCTTGTTTTCCCCGATTCGGCAACAGTTACATACAGAGTTAAATACAACAAAGAATTATCTGATGTTTATACTGTTACAGCAGTTAAAACTCAGTCCAACGGTCTTTCTTTTAAAGCAATAATACCACCGCAGAAGAAATACTCCGAGGTCTTATACAATATTCATTTGCATTTCAGCAATCCAACAGATAAAATCAGTTATGGTATGAATACAGATACCAAACCATATGATTTCCTGGTTGGTTATGGTATTGCACTGTTCGATCCGTTTGAGCAGGATAATAAATGGAGCACTTCAACCGAAGGCGATAATGCTACAGTAGGGAAATGGGAAAGAGGCATGCCATTCGAAATAGATTTTGGCGGTATGATGGCAGGAATACTAAAGCCGGGACAAGATCATTCTCAGGAGGGCGAAAAATATTATTCAACAGGTTTAACTGGAATTCCTCAGGGAAGAGAGAATGATCCGTTTGCAATTATGCAATACCTGATCCCCAATGGTATAACTACATTAACTTCCAGGGTAATCGACATTAGCCTTCTCGAAAGCCCAATTTTCAAATATTATATATTTTTCAGGCAATATAAACTTGTATTCGGCGATGAGTCTTTCAATCCAAAGCTCGAAGTACTTGTTTCTAATAACGGCGGAAATGATTGGGTAACAGTATCCGAAGACACGAGTTCTGGTATTGCCGGTTGGGTGAAAACGAAGTTTAGGTTCGATGACTATCTGGAGCCGACAAATAATTGTAAAATTCGCTTCAGGTACCATACAAGGCCTGGTTTCTTCGGCTATCCGGCAGCTCTTGCAAGCGTATCCATTGACGATTTCGAAATACTGTCCGCTAATGATGAAATAGTTAACGGTGTTGATGAAGAAGAAACATACAATAATCTTAATATTTCTCCCAATCCTTTTATGAATACGGCAAATGTAATTTTCCCGGCAGCAGGTAACGGCATTTGTAAAATAGGCATTTACAGCTTGCAGGGAGAGCAGATTTATTCCAAGGAGATACAAACAGCCGGGCAGCAGGGGTATTTTGTTTGGAACGGCGCCAAAAGTGACAACCATACCGCTGCACCTGGCATATATCTTATAAAGATTATCTCTGGAGCTAATGTTCTTGCCGGCAAGATAATAAAGCAGTAGAAAAAAGCAAAATCGTGTAATTCTAACCTTCCGGATAAAATTTAACCGGAAGGTTATTATTTATTTATATCAGCCAAAAAAAGTTTTATAATGCCAGCTATTGTCTTTTATCCCTAAATATTTCTTTTCTGCAAAAACATACAACTAAGTTTATTATGTTACAATCCATAAATAAGAGTTTTTTATATTCAATTTTTAACTTTCTTATTCGTAATTCACTTTTTTATTTATTAATTAATTGGAATTAGACAAAATGCTCGATTTAAAATTCATAAGGGAAAGCAGCGATATTGTTGCTCAAAACATCAGGAATAAAAACGAAAAAGCCGATGTAGGGGAAATTTTAGCCTTTGATGAACGCCGGAGGTCAATAATTACAGAAGTAGAAAAGCTCAAGAATCAGCGTAATATCGTTTCTAAGGAAATAGCAGTTCTTAAGAAGGATAAACTCGATGCAGAAGAAAAAATTGCTGCCATGAAGGAAGTCTCCGATAAAATTAAAGAGCTCGACGACGAAACAAGGGAAATCGAAGAAAAGCAGATTAAACTTCTGTTGACTATTCCTAATATGGTTCACGTAACTGTTCCGGTCGGCAGGTCTGCCGAGGACAACGTCGAAATTCGCCGTTGGGGGCAAACGGTTACTGAAAAACCCGAAAAAGACCATATCCAGATATCCAAAGAGCTGGGAATACTCGATTTCGAGCGCGGAGCAAAAGTATCGGGCGCTGGTTTTGCTTATTATGTGGGCAAGGGAGCAGCTCTCGAGCGGGCGCTGATAAACTTCTTTCTCGACAGCCATACTGCTAACGGTAAATACATGGAATTGATGACGCCATTTATCGTCAACCGCGAAGCTATGACCGGTACTGGCCAGATACCAAAACTGGCAGAAGATATGTATTACGTGGACAAAGACGAGCTCTACCTGATTCCCACAGCCGAAGTGCCTATTACTAATTTCCATTCCGGTGAAATGTTAAAATCCGAAGATTTGCCGATGTATTATTGCGGGTATTCGCCTTGCTTCCGCCGCGAAGCCGGCAGCTACGGCAAAGATACCAGGGGTTTCCTCAGGGTGCACCAGTTCAATAAAGTAGAATTGGTAAAATTCTCGAAGCCTGAAACATCTTTCGATGAGCTGGAACTGCTTGTGCAGGATGTAGAAGGCCTGCTTCAGGCGCTTAATCTGCCTTATAGGGTGATTTTGCTTTGCAGCGGCGACACAAGTTTTTCGAGCGCCAAGACTTACGACCTTGAAGTATGGTCGCCTGCCGAGCAGAAATGGCTCGAAGTCTCCAGCTGTTCCAATTTTACTGATTTCCAGGCACGCAGGGCAGGCATCAGATTCAAACCCGACCCGGTGGGCAAGCCTGTTTTTGTTCATACTCTGAACGGAAGCGGACTTGCTACTCCCAGGATATTGGTTGCACTAATCGAAAATTACTACAGGGACGGAAAAATTGTTGTTCCTGAGGTATTGAGAAAATATTGTTTATTTGATATAATTGATTAAAATTTTCCTTTATCATCTTTCCTATATTAAGCTGTGTGGAAATGTTGATAACTATGTAAATTATACCGTAAATGATTGAAAATAAAAAGAAAATTTTTGAGATGATGTTTTGATAACTTGTGAATGCAATTGTGGAAACATGTGGTATTATTCACAATAATGTTGAAAAAGTATTTTTGAAGATTTGAAGAAATGATATTTAAACAAATTTATTATCGTTATCAAAAACAAAATTTGATACAGTAGTATAAATTGTGGATAAGTTTTTAACAAATTTTTAGAATAATAATTTATATTAAGTAATATATTTAAATTGTATAGTTTTTAGAATATTCTATATAAAATGAGAATTGCTATTGCTGCCGACCATGCCGGCTTTGATATGAAAGAAAAATTAACAGAGTACCTGAGAGACAAAGGATACGATGTGGACGATTACGGGACTTATTCATCCGGATCCGTCGATTACCCCGATTATGCATTCCCGGCTGCCGAAGCCGTATCCCGCGGCGATGCAGAATA